>DATGVT010000080.1:0-6216 GCA_035300005.1 Candidatus Acidiferrales bacterium | reverse complement strand
GAGGAGTGGTGCCCGAACAGCAACCTCTTCGAGGATCCGAGCGCTGCCGAAGCGTGGCTCCGCCAGCGCGAAATCCCGGGTCAGGTCCTCGGTCTCGATGAGGCCGCCAGCGCGGCCGCCAAGGGGTGGCATTCGCTGGTCGCCGGGATCCGGCAGCAGAGGGCTGCCGAGTGATGCCTCGGCCCCTTCACGGCTGCCCGATGGTGGGCCGCGGCCGGAAGTAGGGCAGCCGCGGCTCGCCCTCAAGGCTGACCTCGACCTGCATTCCCACCCGAACCTCGGCCGCCTCCACGTGCCGGAGCCGCGTCAGCATACGCACGCCCTCCTCGAGCTCGACCAGGGCGACCACGTAGGGAACCTCCGCCTGGAACTCGGCCGGCGCCCGGTGGACGACGGTGAAGGAGTAGACCGTCCCCCTCCCGGCGACGCGCACCCACTCCAGGTCAGCGCCGCCGCAGTGCGGGCAGAGCGAACGCGGGTAGAAGACATGCCGGTGGCAGCTTCGGCAGCGCTGCAGCTCGAGCCGGCCCGCGGCCACCGCTGCCCAGAAGGGTGCGGTCTCGGCGTCGGGAACCGGGTAAGGCTTCTCCATCAGTCGCTTCCCAGGACCAGGGTGGCGGCCGAGCTGAGCACGCCTCCGGTGCCGTTGGCCAGCGCCAGGCGGGCGCCCTCGACCTGGCGGGGGCCGCACTCCCCCCGAAGCTGGCGCACGGCCTCGATCATGGTGAAGATCCCGTACATGCCGGGGTGGCAGTAGGAGAGGCCGCCGCCGTTGGTGTTCATCGGGAAGTCGCCCCCGGGCGCCGTGCGCTGGCCGGAGACGAAGGCGCCGCTCTCGCCCGGGCGGCAGAAGCCGAGCGCCTCCAGCGTGAGGAGGACGGTGATCGTGAAGGAGTCGTAGACCTCGACCACATCGATCTCCTCCGGACGCAAGCCGGAGGTCTCGAACGCGCGGCGGCCGCTGAGGGCGGCGGGAGTGGTGGTGAGGTCGGGCATGCTGGCTATCCCCATGTGCGTGTGCGCCTCGCCGTGGCCGAGGATCCAGACCGGGGGCCGGGCCAGGTCGCGAGCCCTCGCCTCGCCCGCGATGACGACGGCGCCGCCGCCGTCGGTCACGAGGCAGCAGTCCAGCAGATGCAGAGGCTCCGCGATCCAGCGCGAGGCGAGCACGTCCTCGATGGTGATCGGGTCCTGCAGGAAGGCCTTCGGGTTGAGGCCGGCCCACCGGCGGGTCGCCACCGCGACCTCGGCCAGGTGCTCCGGGCGGGTGCCGTATTCGTGCATGTGGCGGGTGGCGGCCAGGGCGTAGGCGCCCACGGGGGCGGGAAGACCCCAGACGCGCTCGAACTGCAGAGGCCCGGAGACGGCGCCGCTGCCGCCCAGGGCACGCGTCCGCTGGGACCGCTGGCGGCTGGCGTAGGTGATCAGCACCGCCTGGCACTGGCCGGCCCGGATCGCCTCCACGGCGTGCCCGGCGTGGGCGACGAAGGAGGCACCGCCGATGTTGGTGCTGTCGGTGTAGCGGGGCTGGACGCCCAGGTACTCCGCCATCAGCATCCCGGGCGCGTAGATTCCCTCGCCCCCGGCGGTGGCGATGCCGTCCACGTCCGACAGGCCGAGCCCGGCGTCGGCCAGCGCGGCCAGCGCCGCCTCCGCCTGCATCTGGAGGACAGTCTTGGCGGGAACCTCTCCGAGGTCTGACTCGGCCACCCCGGCGATGGCAACCCTCAGCGCAGCACCACCAGCGCGTCCCCCGCCAGGGCCCCCTCGGGCAGCGCGAAGAGGGGGTTGACGTCGAGCTCGGCCAGGCGTTCGCCCAGGTCCAGCGCCAGGTCGCCCAGCGCCACCAGGACCCGCGACACGGCAGGCAGGTCGGCGAGCGGCCTGCCCCTGGCTCCCCGCAGGACTGCCACTCCCCGCAGCTCGCCCAGCATCTCGCGGGCGGTCTCCTCATCCAGCGGCGGGAGTCGGAGGCTGACGTCGTTGATCGCCTCCGCGAGGATGCCGCCCAGGCCCACCAGGACCACCGGGCCGAAGTGGTCGTCCAGCTTGACTCCCGCGATCAGCTCGGCGACGGGGAACACCTGGCGGGCGACCAGCACCCCCTGGACCCGCGCGCCTGGAGCGCAGCTCGAGACTTCCACATAGGCCTGGCGGACCTCGTCCGGGCTGCGCACGCCGAGCTTCACGCCCCCGGCCTCGGTCTTGTGCGGGATGTCCTCCGACTCCACCTTGACCACCACCGGGAAGCCGATCGCCTCGGCCGCCGAGGCGGCTTCGTCGGGGGTGTGGGTCAGCCGCTCAGGCGGCCCCTTGATGCCGTAGGCAGCCAGCAGGCGCTTCGCCAGCGGCTCCGCGAGCACTCCGCTGTCAGCGGGGAGGAAGGTTGGGGCCCGGCGCCGCCGCCGGGGAGGCGCCGGCCGCCGGCGCGCTCTCGCCTGGCTGTAGAAGATGGCATGGTCCAGGGCCCGGACTCCCAGGGCCAGGCCGTTGGCGAAGTGGAGATGGTGCCTCGCCAGCGTCTCCAGTCCGAATGGGCTGAGCTCGGTGGGCGCGGTCGCGGCCACGGCGGTGAACAGAGGCGTCCTGTGCACCGCGTCTGCCAGCAACGCCACCCGCTCCTCGATCGCCGCCGGGTTGGAGCCGGGATCGCGGGGGACGTCGGAGTTGATGAGCAGGGCGTCGAAGCCGTTCTCGGCGGCCACCGCCTCCACGCAGGCGGCGAGCAGCTGGGGCTGGTTGACGATCACGCCCGTGGTGTCGAGGGGATTCTGGGGATGGCCGAAGCTGGGCAGCAGCGCAGCCAGCCGGGCCTTCGTCGCGGGAGCGAAGTCGGGGATCTCCACCCGGGTCCCGAGCGCGAGGTCGGGGATCAGGCTGGAGGCGCCGCCGGAGGTGGTGACCACCGCCGTGCGGCCGCCGGGCGGCCAGCCGCTGGTGGCCAGCAGGGCGCAGGTCTCGATCAGCTCCTCCGGGGTGTCGACCCGGACGATGCCGTGCTGCCGGAAGCTGGCGTCCACCACCGCGTCGGCGCCGGCCAGCGAGCCGGTATGGGCGATGGTGGCTCGGTGGGCCACCTGCGAGCGGCCGACCTTCAGGATCACGAGCGGCTTGCCCGCCTCCTGAGCCAGCCCGGCGGCGCGCAGGAACCCGGCGGGGTCGCGGATGCCCTCCAGCAGCGCCCCCACCACCCGGACGTCGTCGCGCTCCAGGAAATGGGCCAGGAAGTCGCTGGCGGTGCACATCCCCTCGTTGCCGATGGAGACCGAGACCGCCAGGCCGATGCCACGGGAGAGGGCCAGGCGGTGGAAGGGCAGCAGCATCCCCCCACTCTGGCTGGCGATGGCGATGCCGCCGGCCAGGAGCGGCCCGGCCAGGAGCAGCCCATAAGCCGGGATCCTTTCGCGGTAGTTGACGAAGCCCAGGCAGTTGGGGCCGAGCAGTGTGATGCCCAGCTGCCGGCAGCGCTCGACGAGGACTCGCTCCCGCGCAGCGCCGTCGGCGTCGAGCTCCTTAAAGCCCGCGGTGAGCATGACCAGGCTGCGCACGCCCTTGCGTCCGCAGTCCTCCACCACCTCGGAGGCCACCGCGCTGCCGGTCATCACGTAGGCGCAGTCGACCTGGTCGGGGATCGCATTCACGGAACCATGGCAGGCGAGGCCGAACTGCTGGGAGTGGCGAGGATGGACCAGGTACAGCCGGCCCTGGAAGCCGAGGTTGGCAAAGTTGGCGACCAGCGCCTGCGACCAGGAGGAGGTTTCGGACGCGCCCACCAGCGCGATGGAGCGGGGAGCGAGGAGCGCCCGAAGATCTGCCACGCCGCCGTAGGTTAGCGCGGCCGCCCGAGCGGCCGCCTTGCCTCCCCGATTCGCCGAGAATACCATCGGTGAATGACCCAGGCGGCGAGGGTCCGTTGAGCCTACCCGCCAGCTCATCGCCACGCCCGGGCCCACTGCTTTCAGTCCTCGACGTCAGCGTTCGCTTCGGCGGCATCTCCGCCCTGGATCGGGTCAGCTTCGACGTCCCCGAGGGCAGCATCCTGGGCCTGATCGGACCCAACGGAGCCGGGAAGACGACGCTCTTCAACGTCGTGACCCGCCTGTACCGCGCGGACTCCGGAGACGTCCTCTTCCAGGGTCTCAGCCTCCTGCGCTCGGCGCCGCACGAGATCCCGCACCGCGGCATCGCGCGGACGTTCCAGAATCTCGAGCTCTGCACCCGCATGACGGTGCTGGAGAACGTGCTCGTCGGCTACCACTGCCGGCTGAGCGGCAGCCCGTTCTATTTCGTCCTCGCCGGGCTGGGCTGGCCGGCCGTCGGTGGGGCCGAGCGCGAGGCCGTCAAGAGGTCACACGAAGCCCTCGAGTATGTGGGCCTGGGCGGCGTCGGCGGGCATCGGGCCGCCGGCCTCTCCTTCGGCACCCTCAAGGCGGTCGAGCTGGCGCGCGCGCTCGTGGCCAGGCCGCGCCTGCTGCTCCTGGACGAGCCCGCCGCCGGCCTCAGCCACGGCGAGGTCGGCGAGCTGGGTGAGCTGATCCGGCGGATCAACCGCGAGCTGCGTCTGACCGTGCTGGTCGTCGAGCACCACATGAACCTGGTCATGGCCATCTCCGACAAGGTCGTGGTCCTCGACTTCGGCCGCAAGATCGCGGAGGGCACACCCCAGCAGGTGCAGGCCGACCCGCGTGTGATCGAGGCCTATCTGGGGTCGGAGGACGACGGCTAGTGGTGTTGCTCGAGCTGAAGGAGGTCACGGCCTCCTACGGCTCGATCCGAGCCCTGCACGGAGTCTCGGTGTCGGTCGACGAAGGGGCCGTGGTCGCGATGCTGGGGGCCAATGGCGCCGGCAAGACGACCACCCTGCGCGCCATCTCAGGCATGGTCAGGACAGAGGGCGCCGTCGAGTTCGCCGGCCGGAACATCGCCGGCCGCCCGCCCGAAGAGGTGGCCCGCCTGGGCATCGCGCACGTGCCCGAGGGTCGCGGCACCCTGGCGCAGCTGACCGTGCTGGAGAACCTGCAGATGGGGGCCTGCCTGCGCCGGGACGGGGCTGGAGTCAGGCAGGACCTGGACCGGGTGTACGGCTACTTCCCCTGGATGCCGAAGCGCCTGTCCCTGCCGGCGGCTCTTCTCAGTGGAGGGGAGCAGCAGATGCTCGCCATCGCCCGGGCCCTGCTCATGCGGCCCCGACTCCTCCTGCTCGACGAGCCCTCGCTGGGCCTGGCCCCCGCGGTCGTACGGACGATCTTCCAGATCATCCGGTCGATCAACCAGGAACAGGGGGTGACCATTCTGCTGGTCGAACAGAACGCGCGCACCGCGCTGCGCGTGGCCGGCCACGCCTACGTGCTCGAGGTCGGCAGCGTGGCGCTCTCGGGCGCGGCCGGCGAGCTGGCCCGGGACGAGAAGGTGAGGAGGTCGTACCTTGGGTACTGAGCTGCTCCTGGTCGGCAACCCGCTGCCCGGCTTCATCCAGCAGGTCGTCTTCGGGATCGCCACCGGCAGCATCTACGCGAGCCTGGCCCTGGCCCTGGTGCTGATCTACCGCGCCATGGACGCCATCAACTTCGCCCAGGGCGAGATGGCGACCTTCTCGACCTTCATCGCCTGGACGCTGCTGACCGTCCTGCACCTCCCCTTCCTGGTCACCTTCGTGGTCGTGGTCGCGCTCTCCATCGCGGGCGGGATCGCCCTCGAGCGTTTGATCATCCGGCCGGTCGAGAAGGCGCCGCTCCTGACTGTCGTGCTGGTGACGCTCGGCCTGTTCGCCATCTTCAACGGCCTCTCCGGCCTGATCTGGGGCTACACCATCCGCACCTTCCCCACGCCCTTCCCGGTGACTCCGATCTTGCTCGGGGGCGTGGCGATCGGCGCGCAGGACCTCGGCCTGATCGGCGTGTCGCTGGTGCTGCTCTTCTTCATCTATCTCTTCTTCTCGCGCACCCGGCTGGGCCTGATGATGCGGGCGGCCGCCCTCTACCCGGACGCGAGCCGCCTGCTCGGGGTGCGCGTGGGCTGGATGCTGGCCCTGGGCTGGGGGCTTTCGGCCGGAGTCGGCGCGGTCTCCGGGATGATGATCGCCCCCATCACGGTGCTCGACCCCGGGCTGATGCAATCCGTTCTCCTCTACGCGTTCACGGCGGCCGTGCTGGGCGGCATCGACAGCCACCTGGGAGCGGAGCTCGGAGGCGTGGTGGTCGGGGTTCTGCTGGCCTT
>DATGVT010000079.1:0-2429 GCA_035300005.1 Candidatus Acidiferrales bacterium | reverse complement strand
CAAGCCGCACGTCGTGGTGCTGGACATCATGATGCCCAAGCTGGACGGGCTGCAGGTGGCCGAGGCCATCCGCGGCAACAAGGACACCGGCGTCATCATCCTGTCCGCCAAGGACGAGGTCCAGGACCGGATCAAGGGACTGGACGTGGGCGCCGACGATTACCTGGTCAAGCCCTTCGACTTCGGCGAGCTGCTGGCTCGCATCCGGGCGGTGATGCGCCGGCGCAACCCGACCGCGGAGCCCGTGCTCCGCGTCCAGGACGTGACCCTGGATGAGACCACCCGGGAAGTCCGCCGCGACGGGCGGCTGATCGAGCTGTCGGCGCGCGAGTTCGACCTGCTCCGGCTGCTGATGATGCATCCCAACCAGGTGCTCCCCCGCGAACGCATCCTGGACCAGGTGTGGGGCTACAACTTCTTCGGCGACGCCAACAACGTTGAGGTCTACATCCGCTACCTCCGCCAGAAACTCAAAGACGAGCCGCACCAGCTGATCCAGACCGTGCGCGGGGTCGGGTACCGCATCAAGGGTTGATGCCGGCCGCCCGGGCGGCCTGACCCCATGTTCCGAGTCCACTCCCTCCGCTGGCGGCTCACCGCCTTCTACCTCGGCATGCTGTCCATCCTGGTCATCCTGCTGGGCACGGCGCAGTATTTCGCCATCCGGGAAGTGCTGCTGCGCAGCAACGCCGAGGTGCTGGCCAATGACTACTCGGCCCTGTTGAACGCTTTCAAGAAGGCGCAACAGACGAGGACAGGAACCACCCCTACCACGCCCATCCAGCGGCTGTTACTGACCTCCCAGTTCGCGACGGCGCTCTCCTCGCCGCGGATCGGCGTGGTCATCATCGGACCGGCCGGGGCGCCCCGCGCCCAGGCTTCCGCCACGCTCACCCCGGAGCAGCCGCCTCCCCAGCTGAGCACCGAACAGTACCTGGCCGCCCTGCGCGGTCACCCGCGTCCGTATTACCTGGCCCCGCAAGGCGATCCGGCCACCACCTATCTCACGGTCCTGATTCCGATCAGGGTTTCCGGAGGCGCTTCACCCCTCGGCCTGGCCCAGCTGAGCACCCCGACCGACGGGATCGAGCAGAACCTGCGCCAGGATCGGTGGTTGGTGGTGGTGGGGTCGGTGGCGGTGCTCCTGCTGGCCCTCCTCCTGACCCCTCTGATCGTCGCGCGGGCGCTGCGTCCCCTGAACCAGGTGGCGCGTACGGCCGGCGCGCTGGCCGCCGGCGATTACCAGCAACGGGTCCCCGGCACCCACGGCGACGACGAGATCGGCAGGGTGGCCCAGGCTTTCAACGAAATGGCGGGCGGGATCGAGCAGGCCTTCGAGGTGCGCCGCCAATCCGAAGAACGCATGCGCCAGTTCGTGGCTGACGCCTCCCACGAGCTGCGCACGCCGCTGACCGCCCTGGCCGGCTACATCGATGTGCTCGGCCGGCGCGACTCCGTGGATCCCGAGACCCTCCAGTCGTCGCTGGCCGCCATGCAACGCGAGAGCGGGCGCATGACCCGGCTGGTGACCGACCTCCTCACCCTGACCCGGATCGAGTCTGGGCGTGGCCCGACCTTGCGACCCCTGCCGCTGGATGCCTGGCTGGCGGGGGCGTTGGATGAGCTGGGCCTGCAGGACCAGGGCGTCACCGCGACCCGACGGCTCGCGCCGGGCATCACGGTCAACATCGACCCGGATGCCCTGAAGCAGGTGGTGAACAACCTGGCTCAGAACGCCCTGAAGTACGCGCCCGGCGCCGAACAGCACTGGACCTGCTTCGCCGAGGGGTCGCGCGCCGCGTTCCGGCTCGAGGATACCGGCCCGGGCATCTCCGCCCAGGACCTGCCGCACATCTTTGAGCGCTTCTACCGAGGGGAAAAGGCGCGCGACCGCGCCGCCGGCGGCTCGGGCCTGGGATTGGCGATCGCGAAGTCCATTGTGGAGGCGCATGGCGGCACCATCGAAGCCAAGAGCCCACCCGGCGCCGGAGCGACCTTCACCGTGTGGCTGCCGCGCGTCGGCGGGCCGGCTAAGTCTTCAACCTGACGATGGCCGAGATCTCGACCGGGACGCCCAGCGGGAGCTCGTTGGTGCCCAGGGCCTGGCGGGTGTGCCGGCCGCGCTCGCCAAACACCTTAAAGATCAGGTCGGAGGCGCCGTTGAGGACCTTGGGCTGCTCCTCAAAGCCGGGCGCCGACCGAACGAAGCCGCTCAGCTGAACGAACTGCTCGACCCGGTCCAGGGAACCGGTGTGCTGCCGGACCAGGCTGATGATGTTGAGCGCGCACATCTCGGCGGCCTGGATGCCGTCGCGCAAGCTCAGGTCGCCTCCCACCATCCCCCGATATCGGATTTCGCCATTCCAGACGGGGATCACGCCCGAGGTGTAGAGGAGTTCGCCAACCTGCTGGAGCGGGACGTAGGAGGC
>DATGVT010000078.1:0-4979 GCA_035300005.1 Candidatus Acidiferrales bacterium | reverse complement strand
CCGCCAGTTGGAGCGCAACGGGCTGGAGCCGGCCGAGGCCGAGCTGACCGACGAGGCGCTGCGCAAGATCGTGGGTGAGTACACACGAGAGGCCGGGGTCCGCGCCCTGGAGCGGGAGATCGGCAAGGTGCTCCGCAAGCTGGCGACCCGGATCGACTCCGGCCAGGCCAAGCCGCCCGTGAAGGTGGACGAGGCCAGCCTGCGCGAGTACCTGGGCAAGCCGCGCTTCCAGTTCGAGGCCGCCGAGCGCACCGCGGTGCCGGGAGTGGCCACCGGGCTGGCGGTGACAGGGACTGGGGGCGACGTCCTCTTCGTGGAGGCGACCGCGATGGCGGGCGAGGAGGGCCTGACCCTGACCGGCCAGCTGGGCGACGTCATGAAGGAGTCGGCCCAGATCGCCCTCGCCTACATCCGCTCGCACGCGCCCGGGCTGGGCATCCACGAGGACTTCACCGGCAAGCGTGTCCACATCCACGTGCCGGCCGGGGCCGTGCCCAAGGACGGGCCCTCGGCGGGGGTGACCATGGTCTCCGCGCTGGCCAGCCTGTTCACGGGCCGGCTGGTGAGGAGCACCGTCGGCATGACCGGCGAGGTGACGCTGCAGGGCAAGGTGCTGCCCATCGGCGGGGTCAAGCAGAAGGTGCTGGCCGCCCACCGGGCCGGGCTGAAAGAGGTCATCCTCCCGCAGCGCAACGAGCCCGACCTGGACGACCTGCCGCAGAGCGTCCGGGACGAGATCACGTTCCACCTTGCCTCCGACGTGGCCGAGGTGGTGCGGCTGGCGCTGGAGCCGGCCGCCGGGAGGGCCAAGCCCGAGGCGGCGTGAGCCTGGCGCTTCGCCGCTACCACGAAGCCACCAAGCACTCCCGCCTGAGCGTCCGCCTCGCCCGTCCGCTGGACTGGGCCAACAAGCCGCTGCCGTTCAAGGTCTACAGTGGCCTCGACGGCATCCCGCCGCCGGAGGACGTCGGCCGGCTCTGCCTGCTCTCCAACGGAGTGCTGCGCTGGCGGCAGCTGTCGGGCGGCGGCGCCTACGGCTTCCGGGCGGCCGCCTGCACGGGTGCGCTCTACCACGTCGAGCTCTACCTGGCCACCGCCGAGCGGCCGGACCTGCCCGCCGGCCTCTACCACTACGGCGCCCATGACCACCAGCTCCGGCTGCTGCGGCCGGGCGACCAGCGCGGCGTTCTCCTTCAGGCCAGCGGGGGCTACCGGCCCATCGCCCAGGCGCCGCAGGTCTTCATCCTGACCAGCACCATCTGGCGCAACGCCTGGAAGTACCGGGCCCGCGCCTACCGGCATGCCTACTGGGATTCGGGCGTGATCCTGGCCAACCTGCTGGCCCTGACCCCTGCCCAGGTCGTGATGGGCTTCGCCGACGCGGAGGTCAACCGGCTGGTGGGCGCCGACGGCGAACGAGAGGTGGCGGTAGCTCTGGTGGCGGTCGGAGAGGAGGCCCCACCGCCACTCGAGGCCGCTCGCCTGGATGAGCTCGACCTGCCCACCCAGCCGCTCTCGGCGCGGCCGGTCCGCTACCCCGAGATCGAGGCCGCGCACGCCGCCTCGTCGCTGGCTTCCGGCGCGGACGCGGCGGCCTGGCGAGGGGTGGCTGCCCCGGGTGCGTGGGAGCCTCCCGGCGGGGAGGTGGAGGCCGTCATCCGGCGGCGGCGCTCGACCCGCGAGTTCGACGGCAGCGCCATCACGAGGGCTCAGCTCGAGGACACTCTGGCCACCGCGATGGCGCCCATCCCGGGCGACTCCTTCCCGCCCGGGCTGGTGGAGCCTTTCCTGATCGTCAACGCTGTCGAGGGACTGGAGCGGGGTGCGTATGGGTCTGGTCTCGAGGTGATCCGCCCCGGCGACTTCCGGCGCGCCGCCGGTGAGCTGGCCCTGGGGCAGGAGCTGGGCCGGGACGCCGCCGCCAACGTCTACTTCCTGTCCGACCTGGACCGCATCTTCGAGCAGTTCGGCGAGCGTGGCTACCGGGTGGCTCAGATGGCGGGCGGGATCGCCGGCGGGCGCTTCGAGCTGGCCGCCACGGCCGCCGGCCTGGGAGCGACCGGCCTTACCTTCTTCGACGACAAGGTGACCAGGTTCTTCGAGCCGGCCGCGGCCGGCCGCCAGGTCATGTACCTGGCCGCGATCGGCCAAACCTCGCACCTGCAAGCCTGAGCAGCAGCTAAGATCGCTTCTGCGAGGCGATCAGGCATGGCAGGCTATCGAATCGGAGAAGCGGCGGCGATCCTGGGCGTAAGCCCCGACACCGTCCGCCGCCTGGCCGACGCCGGCCGCCTGAAGGTGCTCCGGACCAGGGGTGGGCAGCGCCACATCGACCCCGCCGGTCTCGCCCGCTACCTGGCCGGCCAGCCCGGAGCCGGCGCGCCGGAGCCGATCGTCCTCCAGTCCGCGAGGAACCGATTCCCGGGCGTGGTGACGCGGGTCGTGAAGGACCGCGTGGCGGCCCAGGTCGAGGTGCAGGCGGGGCCCCACCGGCTGGTCTCGCTGATGACCCGGGAGGCGGCCGACGAGCTCGACCTGAAGCCGGGCATGCGGGCCGTGGCGGCGGTGAAGGCGACCAACGTCGTCATCGAGGTGCCCGGCTGATCGCCGCGCTCAGCCGGCCCCGGCCGGTCGCACTCCTGCAGGAGATCTCAGGCGGATTCGCTGACATTGGCCTGCTGGCGCCGCTCGCGATCGCGCTGATCACGCTCAACCATCTGAACGCGACGGCGGTGCTCGCGGGCGCCGGCCTCTTCTATGTCATCACGGCGGCCATCTATCGGCTGCCCGTGCCAGTCCAGCCACTGAAGGCGGTGAGCGCCATCGCCATCGCCAGCCGGCTTGGCCCGGCGGGCATCGCGGCGGCCGGTTTGGAGATCGGAGCCGTCTTCACGCTGCTGGGCGCGACGGGCCTGGCCGACCTGCTCCGCAAGGTCTTCGTGAATCCCGTCGTGCGCGGCGTGCAGCTCGGCATCGGCCTCCTGCTGGCCAAGGCCGCGGTCGATCTCATCCTGCGCAAGCATCAGCTGCTGCTGGGCGGCGACTGGCTGCCGGTGGCGATCGGCTTCGCCGCGGCCGGGATGCTGGTCCTGGCGGAGCTCCGACGCCTGCCGGGCGCGGCGCTGGCCTTGCTGGCGGCGGGCCTTGCGCTGGGGGTCCTCGCCGGCACCAACCGGCTGCCAGAGCTGGCGCTGGGCCCGCAGCCGCTGCAACTGGCGCTGCCCTCGCCTGGAACCTTCGCCACCGCCTTCTGGACGCTGACCGTGCCCCAGGTCGGCCTCTCCCTGGGCAACAGCCTGATGGCCACCAGCTCGGCGGCCCGCACCTACTTCGGCGAGCGGGGCGAATCGGTCAGGCCCGGACGGTTGGGCCTGAGCATGGGGCTCGCCAACCTGGTCGTGTCGCCGCTGGGAGGGATGCCCATGTGCCACGGCGCGGGAGGGATGACGGCTCACTACCGGATGGGTGCCCGAAGCGGGGTGGGGATCTTCGTCTACGGGCTCGCCCTGCTCGCTGTCGGGCTCCTGTTCGGAGCTTCCGCTGCGAATGTGCTGGGCGTGCTCCCGGTGGCGGTGCTGGGCGGGTTCCTCCTCTACGTGGGAGTGGCTCACGTGACGCTGGTCGCCGACCTGCGCGGCGAGCGTGAGTTCCTGGTGGCGGCAACTGTCGGCGCCCTCGGGCTGGCCACCGGCAACATCACGCTCGGCGTGCTGGCCGGGCTGGCGGTGCATCTCGCCGCGACCAGACTCGCTCGTAAGGAGAGAAGAGCGGAGGGCGGTTCTGAGGCTGATCAGGCCCTGACCACGAAGGGCGGCTAGGCAGGTCGCGCGGCGACGCCTTTGATGGCGCGGAACTGCGCGTGGCCCATGACCAGGAGGCGCGCCTCGGTCTCCGCGACCAGCGTTGCGTCGTTCTCCGTCCGCTCCCACATGGCGGTCCACCCGAAGCTGTCACCCGGTGCCAGCGAGTGCTGGCCGTTGCCGGGCGTGCCTGACCGCAGGCGGCCCTCGGCCAGGATCACGAACTGGTTGCAGGGCCGGCCCTTGACGGCGATCGGGCGGCCCGCCGGCACCGTCACCTCGTCCACGTAGGGAAGCAGGGAGCGCAGCTGCTTCTTCGAGCAGCCGGCCAGCTCGGCGGCCGCTCTGAGCGCCTGGAGCCGAGAGGTCATGGGATCCATGGCTGCCCGCTGGTGGGGAGGGGGAGCGATCCCTCGTAGACGCCCTGCGAAAGGGCCAGCCGCAGCGCGGGTTGGAACCGGCGGAGAAGGCTCAGCACCGGGCGGTTGTCGGCCTGCATCGTCACTGTGAACACGCGAACGCCGGCGGCGGTTGCAGCCTCGGCCAGTGCCGCCAGGAGCAGGGTGGCGATGCCCTGGCGCTGCCAGGCGTCGGCCACCACCACCGCCAGCTCGGCGGCGTCGGTGCCCGGGCGCCGGGAGTAGCGGGCAACGCCCACGATCTCTCCCTCGACCAGCCCCACCAGTGCCTCCCGGTCCCGATGGTCGAGGTCGAGCAGCTGGGCCGGCCGCGCCTGCTCGGGACGGCTGATGGGGCTCAGAAAACGCCGGTAGAGGGTTTCCGGGGACAGCCGGTAGAAGAAGCGCCGGAGCGCTTCCCCGTCGCCCGGTTCCAGCCGGGCCAGCCGGACCGGGGCCTCCGCCACCGCCTCCATCGCCACCATGGGACAACAAATAGCACGATCGGTCGTACCAAGTCAAGAGAGACCGACCGGTCGTGCTAAGATATGTGCGATGGCGATAGAGGTCGCTACCACTGACCGGCGGCGCCTGCGCGGCGACCGCACCCGGCAGTCGATCCTGAGGCGCGCGGCGCAGCTGGCGTCGGCCGGGGGGCTGGAGGAGGTGTCCCTGCAGCGGCTGGCCGGCGACCTGGGCATCAGCAAGAGCGGGCTCTTCGCCCACTTCGGGTCCAAGGAGGAGCTCCAGCTGGCGACCGTGGAGGAGGCGGCGCGGATCT
>DATGVT010000077.1:0-2031 GCA_035300005.1 Candidatus Acidiferrales bacterium | reverse complement strand
CCGAGGGCAAGCGCTGGTGCGAGACGCTGCTGGCGCGCAGCCAGGGCCTGAGCTGGACCGTGATCCGGCCGCCGGCGGTGTTCGGCGCCGGCGACCCCACGCTGCGGATCGCCGCCTACCTGCAGCGCGTCGAGGACGGCGGGCCGGTGCTGGTGCCGGAGGAGTCGCACCGGCGGCCAATGGGACTGGCCTGGTCCAAGGACATCGGCTTCGGCTGCGCGCTGGCGTGCGATCCCCGGAAGCAGGTCGAGGGGAAGGTCTACAACCTGGGCTTCGAGGGGGTGACCCTGGAGGGTCTTCTCGGGGCTATCGCGAGGGCGATGGGGAAGGAGGCAAACCTGCGGCCGGTGCCGTACGAGACGTTGCCCTCCGGCGCCAGTCCCTATGGGCCTGACCCTCGGCGGGCGGCCGGTTACCTGATCGACCGGGCGCGCAAGGAGCTGGGGTTCGAGCCCTCGGCCCTGGAGGATGCCCTGGCGGAGACGCTGGCCTGGTTCCGGGTGGCACGGCCGTCCCACCCTGGATACGCGAACCGCGCGAAAGAGCTGGAGCAGGCTGCGACCTAGGTCGGGGCGGACTCGGATCAAGTCCCCGGGTGAGGCTTACGGTCCGCGCCCGGCCGGCGGCAGCGCCAGGACCTGGCCTTCTTGCTCGACCAGCCGCCAGCCGCCCTCGTGGACCAGGGTGTGGTGGCGCTGGCACAACAGAACCATCCGGTCCACGTTGGTCCTGCCGCCCAGCATCCAGTCATCGAGATGATGGGACTCGCACCAGCCTGCCGGGCGATCGCAGGCGGGAAAGCCGCAGCCGCCGTCCCGCACGGCCAGCGCCTTCTTCTGCCGCTCGGTGGCTAGCCGCCGCGCTCTTCCCATCTCCAGCGGGTTGCCCTGGGGGTCCAGACGGAGCAGGGTCACCGAGCCGTCGCAGGCCAGCCGGCGGGCGGTGGCCCCGCTGAGCGGGGTGCCGTCCTCCAGCCGGGCGGCCGGCGCCCCCGGCTCACCGCGCAGGGTCTGCTCGCGCACGATCACGGTCAGCTGCGCGTTGCCGCGGCCCGGCTGCCGGCAGAGGCCCAAGAGCGCGTCGGCGTTCCGCTGCTCAGCGCTGCGGCGGTCGCCCGCGGCCCGCGGCCCCAACATCTTGTCCAGACTCAGCCGGAGCAGCGCGCCGCCCTCCGGCGACAGGGCGCCATCCAGGCCGAGCATGCCGTCGGGCAGGTCGTATAGACGCAGCCGCCGCTTCTCCTGCTGCCGAGCCGCCTGCCTGGCCGAGCCTTCGGGGTCTACCTGGTGGCGGAGGTCGCGGGCGGCATCCCGGAGACGGTGCGGGTCCTGGCGGCGGGCGGCCTCCAGCAGCGGCTCCTGCGCGCCCTGGCCCAGGTCGGCCACCGCGCGGGAGATCTCCAGCGCGTGCTCGAAGCCGATCTGGCCTGACTCCAGCGCCTGAACGGTGGGCTCCAGCTCCGGCAGCCGCCGGGCCAGCTCTACCTGCTGGCTGGCGGCAGCGCCGGAGAGCCGGCAGCGGCGGCGCAGCCAGCCGGTGGTGGAGAGATCGCCCTCGGGGTCGTAGCCCCGCTCGCGGTCGAAGCGCTCGACCCGGCGGGCGGACTGCACCTCCAGCTGATCGACGGCGCCCCGGATGGTCTCCAGGTCGGCCCCGAGGCCCTCGATCGAGCGGGCGTCGACGGGCTCGGCGGCGAGCAGCCGGAGCGTTTCGCGGAGGCGGATACGCCAGTCGGGCCTCGCGGTTCCCCCCTCCCCCAATTCCATGCTCTCATCCTATCGTACAGATGTTCGATTGGCAAGGGGTTAACAGAGCAGTGCATGCAGTTCATCCTCTCCCTACCCTCCCCAGAGGGGAGGGACGAAAGCCCCTCCCTACCTTCCCCAGCGGGGGAGGGACGGTTAGGCCTAGCCGACCAGGCCCTCGCGGTAGTAGGTGGACGGGTGCCGGGTGCCGAACCGCTTCTCGTAGTCGGCCCAGGACTCGTCGTAGTGGCCGAACGCCTCGCCATGGACCTGCCCCACTGCCGAA
>DATGVT010000076.1:0-1740 GCA_035300005.1 Candidatus Acidiferrales bacterium | reverse complement strand
AAGGCCAGGGTGAAGTCGCCCAGCACGGTTCTCAGCACGGCTGAGCTGATCTCGGTGGTGGCGAATGGGGCATTGCTGGGCGCCTACTTCGGGGGGGGCCAGGCGACCGTGGGCGACTGCCTTAGCAGCCTGGTTGGCACGGTGGCCAAGGAGAACAGCGGCGACCTGGGTGTGCTGAAAGAGTACCTGGAGACGGTGGCGAAGCCACGGCAGGATGGCCTCTGGCCCAGGTTCTACCAGGCAGGCCAGAACCTGCTAGGGGGCTAGGGGCGTGCTGCTTTGCCCGGTTCGGCACCACTCCCCGGCCGCTGCGCTTCAGGTGGAGCGGCTGATCCGTGAGCGTCGGCCGCGCCTGGTGCTGGTCGAGGGCCCGGCTGACGCCACCCCGCTGATCCCGCTGCTGCTTGATGCGGCGACGGCGCCCCCGGTGGCGCTCTACGCGTACCGCCCCGGCGAAGTCGGACAGGTCAGCTACTATCCGTTCTGCGAGTATTCGCCGGAGTACGTGGCGCTCCGGGTGGGCCAGGAAATCGGCGCCCGCCTGGCGTTCTGCGATCTGCCGGCGGCCAGCACCCTGGCCTGGAACCTTGCGCACGACGACGACGGCGCGGACCAGTCATCCACCACGCTCGATCGGTCGCCGGTCCCTGGCGAAGACGCCGACTCCGATCCCACGCCCGCTGACTACGCGCAATTCGCCGCCGCGCTGACCGACCGCGCCGGCTTCGATAGCTTCGAGGAGTTCTGGGAGGCCGCGTTCGAGCAGGAGGCCGGGCCGCGCCCACCCGACGACTACCGCGCCATCATGGCCGAATTCGGCGGCATGGCGCGGACGTTCACCACGCCGCGGCGGGAGGCGCTGGACTCCTGGCGGGAACGGCACATGGCGGCGGCAGCGCGGGCGGCCGTGGAGGGCGGTCTACCGGCCGAAGCGGTTCTGGTGGTCTGCGGTGCGGCGCACGCGAGCGCGGTAGCGGCCGCCTTCGCCGCCGGCGGAGAGGCGCCGTCCAGCGTGCCGAGCGTGCCGATCGAGATCGCTCTGATCCCCTTCAGCTTCCCACGACTGAGCGAGCAATCCGGCTACGGCGCCGGCAACCGCGCCCCCTGGTACTACCAGCAGATCTGGGAGCGGCAGGCCGACTATCCGGCAGCCACGCGCCACACGCTGGTGGTGCTCGCTCAGCGCTTGCGCCAGCAGGGCTACGCCGCCTCGCTGGCCCAGTGCATTGACGCCTACAACCTGGCCGCGACCCTGGCCAGCCTGCGCGGCAAGCTGGCCCCCGGGGTAGACGAAGTCGCCGACGCCGCGACCGCTTGCCTGGGCCAGGGGCAGCCGGCGGTCGTCGCAGCGGCGCTGCGGCAGGTGCTTATTGGTGAGGTGGTCGGGCGAGTTACCCCGCGCGTTGGCCGGACGCCGCTCCAGTCCGAGTTCTACGCCACCGCTGAACGTCTGGCGCTGCCAGTACTCGACGCGCCGCGCCAGGTGCTGGTGCATCTGACCGCCGCGGGCGAGGCCGAGCAGTCGGTCTTTCTCCATCGGCTTGGCGTGGCCGGCATCCCGTTCGCCCAGGAGCTGGAAGGCGGCCTCGGCGGACGCGGGCGCGCAGCACAGGGCGGGCCGCTGGAGCAGCTCGGCCGCGTGCGCGAGAAATGGGAGCTGCAGTGGTCGCCCGCCACCGACGCCCAGCTTGTCGAGCGCACCGTCTGGGGCACCAGCCTGGTGGAGGTTTGCGACCGCCG
>DATGVT010000075.1:0-9767 GCA_035300005.1 Candidatus Acidiferrales bacterium | reverse complement strand
TACGGGGCGACGAACTTTGCCAGCAAGATGGGCCAGCTGGCCGGCAACCACTTCGCCACCATCACCGAGGGAGCCGAGCACCTCGCCGAGCTGGGCCGCCGGGTGCTCCACGAGGGCGCCCAGGAAATCTCCTTCGAAGAGGCGTGAGGTGATGCTGATCAAGGGCGGCGAGGTGGTGGGCGAGGGCGGGGTCGCGCGGGCCGACCTCCTGGTCGAGGGCGAGCGGATCACCGCCGTGGGCGAGGACCTCCGTGCCGACGGGCACGAGGTCCTGGACGCCACCGGTCTCTACGTCCTGCCCGGCGTCGTCGACCCGCACACCCACTTCGCGCTCGACGCCGGCCGCGGCCGCACCGCCGACAACTTCCTGAGCGGGAGCGGTTCGGCCGCCGCGGGCGGTGTCACCACCTTCATCAACTTCGCCACCCAGCACCCGGGCCAGTCCTTCGCGGAGGCGCTGGCGAGCGTCCGCCGGGAGGCGGAGGGAAACTCGCTGATCGACTTCTCGCTGCACCTGAACCTGACCCGGCTAGACCCCGGCTGGGAGAAGCAGCTGGAGCAGGTGGTGGACGGCGGGGTCAGCAGCGCCAAGGTCTACACGACCTACAAGGGCACGGTCTTCTACGTCGACGACTGGACGATCTACCGGCTGATGCAGCGCTCCGGCCCGGCCGGGCTGCTGGTCCAGATGCACGCCGAGAACGACGACATGCTGGCCGGGCGGCGGCGGGAGCTCGAGGCCGAGGGCCGGACCGGCCTGGCCTACCACGGGCAGTCGCGGCCGGCGGCCGCGGAGTCGGCGGCGGTCGCCCGGGGCCTGTTCTTCGCCCGCGCCACCGGCAGCCCGATCTACTTCGTCCACCTCTCCGATCCGCTCTCGGTGGACCTGGTCGCCGAAGCCCGCGAGCGCGGCCTGCCCGCGGTCGCCGAGACCTGCCCGCACTTCCTCTGCCTGGACGACTCCGTCTACGCCACCCCTGAGGTCCGCCGCTACCTGATGACGCCACCCATCCGGCCGGCCGCCGCCGTGGAGGGCATGTGGGAGCGCGTCGGCCGGGGGTGGGTGCAGAGCGTCGGCTCCGACCACTGCGGGTACTCGCTGGAGCAGCGCGGCGGGGCGGACGACTTCCGCCAGGTCAGCCCCGGCATCCCGGGCGCGGAGACCACGCTGCCGCTGCTCTACACGTTCGGCGTCCGGCGGGGCCGCCTCGACCTGCCGGGCCTGGTCCGGCTGACCTCAGCCGGCCCGGCCCGGATCTTCGGCCTCTGGCCGCGCAAGGGCAGGCTGGAGCCGGGCGCCGACGCCGACCTCGTCCTCTTCGACCCTCAGGCGAAGGGGCCGCTCCGCGACGGGGAGCTGCACACCGCGGCCGGCTTCAGCCCCTACGCGGGCCTGGAGCTGGAGGGGCGGGTGCGGACGACCGTCTGCCGCGGCCGGATCGTCTACGACCGCGGGCGGGTGGCCGGCGAGCCGGGCTGGGGCCGTTTCCTCGAGCGAACACCGCATGAGCCCGACCGTCTCGGCTGAGCGGCTGCTGGACGACCTCGACCAGCTGGCCCGGATCGGTGGCCGCCCGGACGGCGGCGTCGACCGGGTGGCGGGGTCGGAGGCCGACCTGGAGGCCCGGCGCTGGCTGCGCGGGCGCCTGGAGGCGGCCGGGCTGGAGGCGCGGGCGGACGAGATCAATAACGTCTTCGGCCGCCTGCCCGGCTCGCGGCCGCCCTGGCTGCTGATCGGCTCCCACACCGACACGGTGCCCGCCGGTGGGCGTCTGGACGGCGCCTACGGGGTCATCGCCGCGCTGGAGGTCGTGCGCGCGCTGAAAGACGCGGGCGACCCGGCCGCCGGGCGGCTGGAGGTCGTCAGCTTCCACGATGAGGAGCGAGGCCTGTTCGGCTCCCGCGCGCTCTGCGCCGGACCCCACGTCCGTGAGCTGGCCGGCTACCTGGAGCTGCACATCGAGCAGGGGCCGCGGCTGGAGTCCGAGGGCTGCGGGCTGGGCGTGGTCGAGGGCATCGTCGGCATCCAGAACTGGGAGGTGGTCGTGCGCGGCGCCGCCAACCACGCCGGAACCACGCCCTGGGCTCTGCGGCGGGACGCGGGCGCCGTGGCCGGCAGCCTGATGGCCGGGCTGGCGGAGCTGGTGCAGGCGGTAGACCCCGAGATGGTGGCCAACATCGGCGTGCTGCAGCTCAGTCCCGGCGCCCGCAACGTGGTGCCCGGGGAGGCGAGGCTGACCGTGCAGGTGCGCTGCCTCCGAGAGGCGTCTCTCGAGCGCGGGGCCGCGGCCATCCGGGGCGCGCTGGAGGAGGCCGCCCAAGCGCGTGGGTGCCGCTTCGAGATGACGCTGGGCTCGGCCAACCCGCCGGTCGCCATGGACGAGCGGGTGGTGGCCGCCCTGGAGCGCGTCTGCGAGCGCAGCGGGCGGCGCTGGCGGCGGCTCGTCTCCGGCGCCGGCCACGACGCCCAGATGCTGGCCGCCCAGGTGCCGGCCGGGATGCTGTTCGTGCCCAGCCGGGGCGGGGTCAGCCACTCCCCGCTCGAGCACACCGCCGACGACCTGCTGGTGGCCGGGGCTCAGGCCTTGCTGGAGGGGGCGCTCGAGGTCCTGCCGCTGCTGCCCGGGTAGGCCGCTTTGCTAGGATCGGCCGGTGATCTCGGAGGAGCTGCTGGAGATCCTGGCCTGCCCCAAGTGCCACGGCAAGCTGGAGCTCGACCCCTCAGGTCTCAAGTGCCCTAAAGACCGGCTGCTGTACGAGATCGTGGACGGCATCCCGGTGATGCTGGTCGAGGAAGCTAAGCCCTACTAGTTTCCCTCCCCGCTCGCGGGGAGGGGTAGGGAGGGGACGTGACGCTCCCTCACACCGCGCACTGGTAGTTCTGGGTCGCGATCGGAGCCGTCCGGCCGTGGGCCAGCTGCACGTCCGGCTGGACCTCGGCGTTGGTCAGCGCGAAGGCCCGCCCGGGGTCGGTCGAGGAGGCCGCGAACACGATCCCCAGCACGTGACCCGCGAGGTCGACCAGCGGCCCGCCCGAGTTGCCCGGCTTCACGACCGACTGGATGACGAACACCTCCCGCCGGACCAGGCTCTGGTTGTAGATGTCCCGGCCCTGCGCCGTGATGGCGCCGTCCACCACCGCCGGCTGCGTCTCCTCCGACCCGCCGCCCGGGTAGCCGATGACGGCTCCGAGCGTCCCTCGCTCGCCGGGCGCCGCCGCCAGCGGCTCCAGGCTCAGCCCCGGGACGTAGAGGACGGCCACGTCGCGGCTGGGGTCGAACACCACCACACTGGCCTTGAGGGGGCGGGCGCTGTTGAGCGCGAAGACCTGGGTCGCGGTGGTGCCGGAGACCACGTGCGCGTTGGTGACCACGTAGCCGGCACCGACCGGAAAGCCGCTGCCGGATACGATCCCGCCGCAGCCGTGGCTCTCGATCCGGACCGTGACCGCCGCCGCCTTGCGCACGCCCGGCGTGTCCACGGACGAGGGCGGCGTCAGAGCGGAGGGCAGGCTGGGCTGCAGGCCGGCGAAGATCTGTGGGAAGGGGGCCCCGGCCAGGATCTTCTCGACGCCCTGGAGGAAGCCCGGCAGGCGGGGAGCGCCCGAGTCGAGGACGCGGAGGATGGCGGATCGCTCGATCAGGCGGGCCAGGTCCGCGTTCGGGCCACGGTCGAAGGTGATGCCCAGGAACCAGGCCACGGCCAGCACCGCAAGGGCCGAGAGGGCCGCCCCCGCGACGCGGTCGAACGACCCGGTTCTGGCTCTCAGGATCAGCCGCCGCAGCGGGGCGCCCAGCCAGTAGCCGGCGGTGGAACCGAGGCTGGCGCCCAGCACCAGCACCACCACTGCGGCCAGGGGCTTGGTCACGTCGCTGGTGATGCCGAGGGCGGCGATCAGGGCGGGCGCGCCGGCGGCCCCGGCCAGGACCCCGACCAGCATGCCGACGTACTGGGCCAGCGACAGCCAGAAGCCGCGCTGGTAGCCATTGGAGATCCCGATCAGCGTGGCGATCAGGATGGCCAGATCGACTAGGTCTATACCCGTAGGTTAGCGGGACATAATTAGGCGATGGTCGTGCTGGCGGGCGAATGGGTGCCGGCTGGCGTCTTCTTCGGGCTGGCTTTTCTGGTCGCCGCCCTGGGCGTGGTCGGCCTGGGCTGGTGGGTGCTGCGGGGCGACGCCATCGTGAGGCGGGGTGAGGTGCCGGAGGAGACCGAGGCGACGGAGACCTCCCACAGCTCTCACTGAGCTACCTCCACTGGCCCTTCGACTGGTCGGTGTACCTGGGCCTGGTCCTGCTGGCCGCCGGCTATCCGCTGCTGGCCCAGGGCCGGCTCGACTCCCGCGCGCGCGCCGGCTATTTCGTGGCCGGCCTGCTGACGCTCTGGGCCGGCCTGGAGACCCCGATCGACACCCTCAGCGACTGCTGCCTGCAGAGCGTGCACATGGGGCAGCACGTCCTGCTCGGGATCGTGGCGCCGCCGCTGCTGGTGCTGGGACTCTCGCCGGCGATGGCCAGGTCGCTGGTCCGCCGGCTGCCTCCTTTGAGGGCGGTCACCGAGCCGGTGCCGGGCCAGCTGCTGGCGGCCCTGGTGATGATCGCCTGGCACCTGCCGCCGCTCTACGACCTCACGGTCTGGGAGCCGGTGCACATCTTCGAGCACCTGACGTTCATCGCGGCCGGCGTCTGCTTCTGGTGGCCGGTGGTGGGGTCGACGGGGGAGCAGGCGCGCTGGCGGCTGGGGGACGGGGGGCGGATCGTCTACCTGCTGATCGGCACCCTCCCCCAGGACGGTGTGGCGCTGCCGCTGATCTTCTCGCGCGCGCCCTTCTACGCCTTCTACGAGCACGCGCCCCGCCTGGTCGAGGCGCTGACCCCGATCGTGGACCAGAACCTGGCCGGCAGCCTGCTGATGTTCGCCGGCAAGACTTCCTACCTGCTGGCGCTGCTGGTCGTGTTCGCCCGCTGGGTGTCGCGCGACCGGCGCGAAGGGGCGATCAGCGCCTGACCGCTGGGGCCTCCATCCGGAGGTCACGCAGCGGCATGAAGCTGCGCACCGGGGGCACGTGGTCGTAGTTGTAGGGCGGTGGTGGCGAGGTGGTGTACCACTCGAGCGTGTTCGCCTCCCAGGGATCGTTGCCGGCCAGCGCCCCGTGCATATTGCTGTGGATGAAGTTGATGACGAAGAGCAGCACCGACACGGCGATCAGGAAAGAGGAGAAGGTGATGATCAGGTTGACGGGGCCCCAGGCCGGGTTGGCGTAGGTCGCGATGCGGCGCGGCATGCCCTCCAGCCCGAGCGTGTGCATGATCAGGAAGGTGCCGTTGAAGCCGACGAAGAGAGTCCAGAAGTTCCACTCGCCGAGCTTCTCGTTGAGCATCCGGCCGGTGATCTTCGGCAGCCAGAAGTAGAGCCCCGCGAAGATGGTGAAGACGCTGCCGCCGAAGAGCACGTAGTGCAGGTGGGCGACCACGTAGTAGGACTGGTGCAGCTGGGTGTCCACCGGCACCGATGACAGGTAGATGCCGGTGATGCCGCCGATCACGAAGGTGGCCAGGAAGCCGAAGGCGAACTTCATGGGCAGCTTGAAGTCGAGGGAGCCCCACCAGGTGGTCGCGATCCAGTTGAAGAACTTGATGCCGGTGGGCACCGCGATCAGCATCGTCATCACCATGAAGAAGGTCTCCACGTAGATGTTCATGCCGACCGTGAACATGTGGTGGGCCCAGACCGCCATCGACAGGAACACGATGCCGAACAAAGCCATCACCATCGACGCGTAGCCGAAGATCGGCTTCTTGCTGAAGACGGGGATGATCTCCGAGATCATCCCGAAGCCGGGCAGGATCATGATGTAGACCTCGGGGTGGCCGAAGAACCAGAACAGGTGCTGGTAGAGCACCGGCCGGCCCTGGGTCGTGAAGAAGTTGGTGCCGAACTGGCGGTCGAACTCGAGCAGCACCATGGCCGCCACCAGCGGCGCTCCCACCACCAGGAGCAGGATCGAGGTCGAGACCTGCGCCCACACGAACAGGGGCATCCGGGTCAGCTTCATGCCCGGCGTCCGCAGCGCCAGGATGGTGGTCAGGAAGTTGGTCGAGGCCATGATCCCGCTGATCCCCCAGACCGCCAGGCTGGCGATCCAGAAGTCGACCCCGAGCCCGGGGTTGTACGCCTTCTCGGTCAGCGGCGGGTACCCGGTCCAGCCGGCGTTTAGCGCTCCTTCCGGGGTAAAGAAGGGGACGTAGTAGAGGGCGATCGACACCGGCACCAGCCAGAAGCCGAGCAGGTTGAGCCGGGGAAAGGCCATGTCGCGGGCACCGACCATGAGCGGCACCAGGTAGTTGGCGATGCCGGTCATGAAGATGGTGACGAAGAAGAAGATCATCGTCACGCCGTGGGCCGAGATCAGCTGGTTGTAGTGCTCGTGGTCGACCACGCTCAGGTTGGGCTGCGAGAGCTGGACCCGGATGATGAGGGCGAAGACCCCGGCCACCAGGAAACTGAGGAAGCCGGTGACCATGTACATGATCCCGATCAGCTTGTGATCGGTCGTGGTCAGCCAGATCGCGATCGGCCCGAAGAAGGTGTCCTCGTAGGCCTTCGGTTTCGGCGGTGCGAGGGTGGCTGCCATCGCTCGTCCTACTCTACTTCGTGGGTGAAGCGGTGGGTCGGGGCGACGGCACCGGGTGGCTGGAACCGACCGTCACGCGTGTGGGCGAGGGCGAGGGCTTGGCCGCCTGCTGCTGCTGCTTGACCCAGGCGTCGAAGTCCGGCTGGGTCATGGCCTGGACGATGATCTGCATCGAGTAGTGGAGCACGCCGCAGAGCTCGGCGCACTCGCCTCTGAACTTCTGCCCGGCGAACCTGGGCTCGATGTTCATCCAGCTGAAGTTGTCGTAGCCGGGAACGGCGTCGGTCTTGCCGCTGATGGCCGGCACCCACCAGGAGTGGACGACGTCCTGGCCCTGGAAGCGGAGCCGGATCAGCCTGCCGACCGGGACCACGAACGGCTCCACGTCGCTGGTCAGGCTGCCCTCCTGGTGCACCGTGAAGCCCTCCGGGTACTGGTAGTCCCAGCCGAACTGGCGGCCGGTGATGGTGACCTCGAAGTCGGCGTTGGCGCGGGGGGTGAAGTCCTGCTGCAGCTCCACGAAGGAGGCCACGCCGATGGCGGCCACGATCAGGAAGGGGCCGATGGTCCAGCCGATCTCGAGCAGCGTGTGCCCGTGCACCTGGGGCGGCTGGTACCCGGGCGGCTGGGTCTTGCGCCGGAAGCGGAGGATCGCGATCAGGAGCAGGACCTGGATCAGCAGGAAGACCGCGATGGCCGGGATCGAGATCCAGACGTAGAGGTTGTAGATGTTCTGGCCGTTGGCGGAGACCGGCTCCGGGAAGATGGGGGAGACCCCGCCGGGGGCCTCACAGGCGCTGGTCAGGACGCCCCAGCCCAGGGCGGCCAGCCAGAGCCGCAGGGGAGGCGTCCCTCTCACGGGGCTCAAGTATAGGGTTGGCTTCTGGGCCCCCGAAGAGGCCCCGGGCACTGCCTTACAATCGGCCGGAGCGTGGCTGGCGCGACCAAGGCACGGTACGTCAACGTGGGCGACCCGTCGCTGGCCATCGACTGCCCGCGCTGCGGCTTGCGAGCCGCCCGCTTCATGGAGTTCTGCAGCAACTGCGGCTACTCCGTCTGGCCGACCTCGGCCATGGCCTCGGCCGCCTTTGGGGCCTGGAAGGAGCACGATCCCGCGCGGGCCGACGCCCGGCCCTTCGACCGGGAGCTGCCCTCCGACCGGTCGCGGCCTCTAGTCGACTACGAGGCCCGGGCCCACGAGCTCGGCGTCCACATCACGCCCAACAGCAACAACCCGATCCTGATCTGCGCCGGCATGTTCTTCATGGGCTTCGCCTTCGTGCCCCTGCCGGGCTGGGTCCGGCTGGCCACCGGCGTCGTCGGCGCCATCCTCTTCTTCTGGGGCGTGATCGGCTGGGTGATCGTGGAGGACACGCAGATGTTCCCGCGTGACGACGTCGCCGAACCCCACGAGACGGCGCACTGATGGCCGTCGCCGCGGCGCAGAGGCGTCCCCAGGTCCCCGAGACCTTCAAGCCCGCGATGATGGGGATGTACATCTTCCTCGCCTCCGAGGTGATGTTCTTCGGGAGCCTCTTCGCGATGTACTTCTACATGCTCGGCTCCCATCCCTTCAGCTGGCCGCCGCCGGCGCCCAAGGCCGACTTCTACGTCAAGTGGTATCCGATCCCGGCCATCAACACGGTCATCCTGCTCTCGTCGGCCGTGCCTGCCCACTTCGCCCAGGAGGCCATCGCCGAGAACAAGCGCGCGCGCTTCTTCTGGCTGCTGGTGCTGACCATCGTCCTGGGCACGCTCTTCGAGCTCGGCCAGGTCTACGAGTTCTACCAGGCCATCTTCGTGCGCGGGCTGACCTTCGGCTTCAACCAGTTCGCCAGCGCCTTCTACACCATGACCGGGTTCCACGGCGCCCACGTCCTGGGCGGCCTGGTCCTGCTGGCCCTGATCCTGGGCCGCGGCCTCAGGGGCCAGTTCTCAGGGCGGCACCACGTCGCCGTCCGGGCCGTCGTCCTCTACTGGCACTTCGTGGACGTGGTCTGGATCTTCCTCTTCACGATCCTCTACCTGGGCGTCACCTTCGGCCAGTAGATCGCGTGTAGAGGGTCGCCTCGGGCGGCCCGGGGATGCTCTCCAGCTCGCCGAACAGCTCCGGATCCAGCGTGGAGGCGTCGGGCCAGTCGATCTCGATCAGGTTGCCGGCGGGGTCGTGCACGTACATCTGCACGGATCCGTCCGGCAGTCGCCGGGGACCGTTGGTGACCCGATCCCTGAGCTTGCGGTAGACGGCCTCATAGTCGTCGACGTCGATCGCGAAATGGTGGTACTGGGCGGGTCCCGTCGGCCTCTGGAAGAGGTGCAGCTGGCGGTCGCCGAGCTGGAACCAGCGCACCGGGTAGCCGAAGTCGGGGGCCGGCAGCTCGCGGAGGCCGAAGTTCTCGACGTAGAAGCGCGCCGACTCCTCCATGTCCTCGGCGTGCACGCTGACGTGGTTGTAACCGGTCGCCCTCATTTCCAGGCCTCCCGCAGCTGGTTGAACGCGATCGCCGCCACCGGCAGGGGCAGCTTCCGCTCGGCGGCGTCGCCGAGCAGCGAGCGCAGGTCCTTGTAGATGATGTCCAGGCCGCCGCCCTCCGGCAGGCCTTCCCACCAGCCGCGCACCGTCTCCCAGTGCTCGGCCACCCAGCTGTCGCCGGTGGAAGCGTTGACGATGGGCAGGACCTGCTCCGGCTGGAGGCCGTAGCTGCGGGCCAGCCGCAGGCCCTCCTGGGTGCCCAGCATGGCCACGCAGAGCATCAGCTGGTTGGCCAGCTTGACCGCCTGGGCCAGGCCCGGGTGGGCGCCCACCTCGAAGATGGTCTTGCCGAAGGTCTCCAGCGCCGGCCGGGCGCGGGCGACGGCTTTCTCGGAACCCGCCAGCATCAGGGTCAGGGTCCCGGCCTCCGCGCCCGCCACCCCTCCGCTCATGGGCGCGTCCAGCGCCTCCATACCGCCGGCGACCAGCTCCTCGGCCAGCCGCGCCATGGCGCTGGGCGTGATGGTGCTCAGCACCACCACCGTCAGCTTCGGCCGGCGAATCCGGGCCATCACCTGCTCGGTCTGGGGCAGCGTGCGCACGCAGACGAGAAGGAGTCCGTCGCAGGCCTCGGTCACCTCTTCGAGCGAAGCCAGC
>DATGVT010000074.1:0-7398 GCA_035300005.1 Candidatus Acidiferrales bacterium | reverse complement strand
GGGCCAGCCCAACCCGAAGACCTCCAGCAGGCCGCCCCCCAAGACCTGCAGGTGGTAGCCGAGCCGGCCTGACGCCGCGGCCTGGGCCAGCCCGGCCGGCAGCGAACCCGTGAAGCTGCCGGCACGGAAGGCGATCACAAGCCCGGCCGCGGTGATCACGGAGAGCGTGCAGGCGCCGAGCGCGGCCAGCGCCGGCCCTCCCCGCCCCTGGAGCCTGGCGGCGAGCAGCGCGGCGCCCAGGAACGGGACCACCCCGACCGCCAGCAGCATGGGGTCGGTCGCGACCAGGGCCCCCGTCACCACGCCGACCGCCGCCCACTCCGCGGGCCGCGGCACCCGGAGCAGGCGCTGCAGGTACCAGGCCAGGAGCGCGCCGCCGAACCAGGTGGTGCCGTGGAAGGCCTGCGCCGCCTGCGTCGCCAGCACCAACGGCGAGGCGGAGAGGCCGAGGGCGGCGGTGACCGCCGCCGCCCAGGTGCCGGCCAGCCGGTAGGAGGTGGCCGCTAGCAGGGCGAGCCCCCCCAGCGCCAGGAGGTAGGGCGCGTGCTCCCAGATCCAGCGGTGGAAAGGAAGCGACCGGGTCAGGAGGTCGAACCACATCCAGCCGATCTGGACCACGATCGCGCGCCCGCCCCCGTTCGGGCCCAGGGACTCGGCGATCACCATCTGAGACACGAAGTCGGCGTTCCAGTCGAGCCCCGAGATGACCCGCGGCAGGCTCGCCGCCAGCACCGCCGCGTAGGCGGCCGCGCCCGCCAGCGGCGCCCAGCTGGCCGCGGTCAGGAGACGAGCGATTCGATGACCTCCACCAGGCGCTGGGCGCAGCGGTCCCAGCTGAAGAGGCGCGCCCGGGCTCTGCCCGCCCGCCGCAGCCGCGTCCGGAGGCTCTCATCCTCCAGGATCCGCCTCAACTGGTCCGCCAGGCCCTCCGCGTCCAGAGGGTCGTCCACGTAGAGAGCGGCTTCGCCACCCACCTCCGGCAGGGAGGAATTGCGCGAGGTCACCACCGGCAGGCCCCGGCTCATGGCCTCCAGGACCGGGAACCCGAAACCCTCGTAGAGGCTAGGGAAGACCAAGGCGGAGGCGCCGGCGTAGAGGGCGTCGCGGATGGCGTCGTCCACCGGACCCAGCAGGACGCAGCGGGGCGAGGCGCGCAGCCGGGACGCCATCTCCTGGTCCGCGACCGGGCCGGCCACCACCAGCTGGAGGCCCGCCACGCGCTCGACCGCGGCCAGCGAGGTCAGCTGGTTCTTGCGGGGCTCGACCCGCCCGACCTGGAGCACGAAAGGAGGCCGCAGCCCGAGCTCGCGCAGCGCTCGGTGCCCGGGCGCCCTGGGCGGCGGCGCCACGCCCGACGGCACGACCACGACCTTTTCGGGCCGCACCGAGTAGAGCTCGACCAGGTCGGCTCGGGTGGCCTCGGAGACCGCCACCAGGCGCCGGCAGCGCAGCGCCGCCCAGCGGGTGCTCAGGCGGAGGTAGGCCAGCTGCGCCGCCGGGTAAGCCGCCGGATAGCGCTCGAAGGCGAGGTCATGAACCACCGCCAGCGCGGGCACCGGGCAGGCGAAGGGGACCACGTGCGCGGGGGCGAAGAACAGCGCCGGTCGCCTCCGCAGCAGCTCCGCCGCCAGCCGGCCCTGCGACCAGAGCCGGCCGAAGGGCAGCACCGTCAGGTCGGCCCCCAGGCCGGGCGCCGGCCGGGAGGCGTAGAAGACCCAGCGCAGCCGCGGGCCGGACTCCGCCAGCCGGGGCAGCAGCGCCCGGGTGTACGCCTCGGTCCCGGTGACCACCTTCCGGGTGGCCGGGTTGGCGTCGACCGCCACCAGAGGCCAGGCCTCCTGCTGGAGGGGGCTCATGCGCTTCCTGGCAAGTGTTGCCGATTCCCTTTAAGCTTCGCGACACTTGACTGATCGGCGCCTTCGCCTGGGGCGGGCAGGGGCTGGCGTCATGGTCGCGCTGGCGGCCGTCTGCGCGCTGCGCGCGGGCGACGGCCCGCCGCGACCGGTGCTGGCCCAGGCCGAGAGCGTGGCCAGCCTCGGCAATCCCAGCGCGGCCATTCCGGCCATGCGCCAGGAGTGGGAGATCTACCCCGTCCAGCGCTTGATCGTGCCGGCCGGCCGCCAGCTCATCAACGTCCCCATCCTCATGTACCACTACATCCAGTTCGCCGACCCGCGGGACAAGCTGGGCTGGAACCTGTCGGTCAACCCCTGGGACTTCCAGGCCCAGCTGGACTGGCTGGCCGGCAACGGCTACCACCCGATCGACTTCAACGACCTCCGCGGTTACCTGCAGGGTTGGTGGGACCTGCCCGCCAATCCGGTCGTGCTGACCTTCGACGACGGCTACCGCGACTTCTACACGACCGCCTGGCCGATCCTCCGCGAGCATCGCTTCAAGGCGGTCAGCTACGTGGTGACCGGGTTCCTGGGCGGGCCGAACTACTTGAGCGCGGAGATGGTCCGCGAGCTCGACCGCGGCGGGGTCCAGATCGGATCTCACACGGTCGGCCACGTGGACCTGACCAAGGCCGGAGGGGGCCTCTGGTACCAGCTGGCCGAGAGCCGGAGCTACCTGGAGGGGCTGCTCGGGCACCCGGTGGTGGACTTCTGCTATCCGTCCGGCAAGGTCAGCGCCTACGTCGCCAACGCGGTCGCCGCGGCCGGCTACCAGACCGCGACCACCACCGTCTACGGGACCCGCCATGGCTGGGGTGACCGCTACCTCTGGACTCGGGTGCGGGTCAGCGGCGGCCAGAGCCTGGCCGACTTCACCCGCCAGCTGGGCCCCAGCGAGCCGACCCTGAGCGTGACCTTCAACCCGGTGGAGGACCTGCCGGCGGGACCGCCGACCACGCTGCCGCGAATCTTCCCGCTGCTAGCGCCCAGGGTGGTCGCGCTCCAGCCTCGAAGTTAGGCCGCCAAGGGCCCTCCCAAAACCGCGGCTGATAATCAGCCGGTGGCGAGCGTACGCGTGCTGGGGGTCCGCGTCGACTGCCTGGACGCCGCCGCTGCCGTGGGCCGCATCGAGGCGCTGGCCGACCAGGGCGGCGCGCACCTGGTGGCCACCGTGAACCCCGAGTTCGTGATGCGCGCACGCGCCGACCGCGAGTTCGCCCGCGTGCTGGAGTCGGCGGCCCTCTGCCTGGCCGACGGCGGGGGGGTGGTCTGGGCCGCCCGCCGCCAGGGCTGCCGGCTGAGCGAGCGGGTGACCGGGATCGACCTCCTGCGCCCGTTGTGCGAGCTGTGCGTCCGGCGCGGTTTCGGCCTGTTCCTGCTGGGCGCCGGCCCGGGGGTGGCCGAGGAGGCCGCCCGCACCCTGACCTCGCAGCATCCCGGCCTGCGGGTGTCAACGCACGCCGGCACTCCCCGGCCGGCCGACGATGAGGCGGCGCTCAGGGTGATCGCGGCAGCGGGGCCCCGGGTCCTGCTGGTCGCCTACGGCGCGCCGGAGCAGGAGCACTGGATCGCGCGCAACCTGCCCCGTCTCCAGGTCGGGGTCGCGATCGGCGTGGGCGGGGCGCTCGACTTCGTCGCCCGGCGGGTCCCGCGGGCGCCGGCCTGGATGCGGCGGCTGGGCCTGGAGTGGCTGTTCCGGCTCCTCCGCCAGCCCTGGCGCCTGAAGCGGATGGCGGTCCTGCCCGTCTACGCCTTCGAGGTCATGCGGGATGGAAGGTGACGTCGAGCTGAGCGTCGTCATCCCCTCGTTCAACGAGGAGGTGCGGCTTCCGGCCCGGATCCAGGAGATCCGTACCTACCTCAACCACAGGGGGATCAGCCACGAGCTCCTGCTGGCCGATGATGGCAGCCGTGATGGGACGCTGGCGGTGATGCAGGCCGCGGCCCGCGAGGATCCGGCCGTGAAGGTGGTGGCGCTCCCCCGGAACCGCGGCAAGGGCCGGGCGTCAGCCGAGGGGGTGGCGGCCAGCCGCGGGCGCCTGGTCCTGGTCAGCGACGCCGACCACTCGACCCCGATCGCCGAGGTCGAGAAGCTGGAGGCGGCGCTGGCGAACGGGGCCGAGGTCGCCATCGCGTCCCGGGCCAAGCGGGGCGCCCGGGTCGAGGTCAGCCAGCCCCCCCACCGGGTGCTGATGGGAAAGACCTTCAACCTGATCGTGCAGGCGCTGCTGCTGCCCGGCCTCTGGGACACGCAGTGCGGCTTCAAGCTCTTCCAGGGGGATGTCGCCCGTGCCGTCTTCGCCGACCTGGAGACCGACCGCTTCGCGTTCGACGTCGAGGTGCTCTTCCGAGCGCGACGGCGCGGATACCGGATCGCCGAGGTGCCGGTCCGCTGGCTGCATTCGGCGCCGACCCGGGTGGCGGCGATCTCCGCCTCGGCCGACATGCTGAAGGACGTCCTCCGGATCCGGCTCCGCAACCCGCGGTGAGAAGCCCGGCCCTGGTCGTGCTGCCGACCTACAACGAGAAGGAGAACCTGGCGGGCGTCGTGGGCGGGGTTCGCCGTCAGGGCAGCGAGGTGCTGGTGGTCGACGACGCCTCCCCCGACGGCACCGGCCGGCTGGCCGACCGGCTGGCGGCGGCCGACCCCGGCGTTCGCGTGCTCCACCGGCCCCAGAAGCTGGGGCTGGGCAGCGCCTACGTGGACGCTTTCCGGGCCGGCCTGCAGGACGGGTACCGGCTCCTGGTGGAGATGGACGCCGACGGCTCCCACCTGCCCGGGTACCTGCCCGCCATCCTGGAGGCCGCCGAGCGGTCGGGCGGCCTCGCGATCGGCTCTCGCTACGTGCCCGGCGGGTCAGTGGTCGGCTGGGACTGGCCGCGGAAGCTGCTCTCCTGGGGCGCCAACCTCTACTGCCGGGCGATCCTCGCGCTCCGCACCCGGGACTGCACCTCCGGCTACCGGTGCTACACCCGGGCGCTGCTGGAGCAGATCGGCCTCGACACCATCGTCTCCCAGGGCTACTCGTTCCAGATCGAGATGGTGTTCCGAGCCACCCGCCTCGGCTTCCCGGTCGTGGAGGTGCCGATCCGCTTCGAGGACCGCGTGGCGGGGGCCTCCAAGGTGTCCCAGGGCGAGGTGAGCAAGGCTCTCCTGACGGTGCTCCGCCTACGCTTCCGCAGTTGGTTCGGACGGCTGTCGATACGCTCCGCAGCCTGAGGCTGCCGCTGCTGACGGCGGCGATCCTGGCCGTGGTCACGGCGGTGCCGTACGCGGCCGGCTACCTGGCCCAGCCGCCGGGCCAGGTCTTCATGGGCTTCTTCTACCTGGGCGACGACGCCAACACCTACCTGGCCAAGATGCGGGAGGGCTGGGAGGGGAGCTGGGCCTGGACCAACCGCTACACGACCGAGGCCAGCCCGGCCGCCTACCTCTTCATGTTCTGGATCCTGCTCGGCCACCTGGCCTGGCTGACGCACCTGCCCCTGCTGGTCAGCTTTCACCTCGCCCGCGCCGCGGCCGCGTTCGCGCTGCTCCTCGCGGCCTGGTTCTTCTTCCAGCGCTTCCTGCCGGAGGGCGGGGCGCGCCGCTTCGCCTTCCTCTTCTGCGCCTTCGGGCTGGGCTGCGGCTTCCTGATCCAGGCGCTCGGCCATCCGGTCGTCTTCGGCAACCAGACCGACACGCTGGACTGGCGGATGCCCGAGCTCTCGGTCGCCTACTCGGTGCTGGCGCTGCCCCACTTCGCCTGGTCGGCGGCGTTCCAGGCGGCCGGCATCGTCCTCACATTGCGGGCCGCCGAGCGCGGCAGCCTGGGGCTGGGCCTGCTGGCCGGGATCAGCTGGCTGGGCCAGGCCTCGATCCACCCGCAGATGCCGATCCTGATGGCCGGCGCCCTGGGCGCCGCCCTCTTGCTGCGGCCGGTCACGCCCCGCGGCTACGCGGCCGCCGCGCTGGCCTTCCTGGTGCCGGCGCCCTACATCGCCTATTCGTACCTCGCCTTCGTAGGCAACCCCGAGGTCCAGCGCTGGACGTTCCACTCCAAGAACGCCCTGCCGCCGGAGGGGGTGAGCTTCCTCTTCGCGCTCCTGCCCCAGCTGCTGCTGGCGGTGACCGGGCTGCCGGGCGCCGTCCGCCGACGCTCCCGTGAGGACCTGTTCCTGCTCGCGTGGCTCCTGCTGCTGGTGGTCATCCTCTACTTTCCGAACCCGGCCGGCGACCTCCGGCGGCGATTCCTGGACGGGATCTACCTGCCGCTGCAGGCCCTGGGGGCGCGGGGCCTCTACGAGGCGGTGCTCCCGCGCCTGTCGGGCGCGCCCAGGAACCTGGTCCCTTTCGCCTACGCCAGCTTCTCGACCGTAGGCACCTGGTTCCTGGTCCTCGCCCCGCTGCTGCTGGCGACCTCCCCGCTCTACGTGACCAGCTCCGCCGAGTACGGAGGCCTGCGCTGGTTGGGCGGCCAGCCCGCGGGCGTGGTGCTCTCCTCGCCGAAGGTCGGGCTTTTCGTCCCCGCGTACAGCCCGGACACGGTCTACGTCGGCCACTACGACGAGACCTTCGGCTACTACGACAAGGCCCAGCGGGCCTACCGGCTCCTGACCGGGCTGGAGGACGTGGCCGCCTTCGCCTCTAGCAACCACGTCCGCTACGTGGTCTGGAGCGACGAGTTCGGGGGCTCGCCTCCCTCCGGGCTGGGAGAGCCGGCTTACGACACCTCGACCTTCAAGATCTACCGCCTCTACTAGCGCGCGCGGACGTAGATGACCGCAACCTCGTCCTGGTAGGCAAGCTTCCAGGCCGGGTCGATGGCCAGCACGTTGGCCAGAGCCTCGCCCCTGTTGTAGAGGACGTAGTCCACCTGGTAGTCGTCCAGCACCTGCTGCCAGTTCGGGCGCAGCGTCTGCACGTCCTGGTAGCGGTTGAGCAGGTCGTCCCCCATCAGCGCCGCCTCTCCGAAGATGAACACCTGCCGGTCGGGGACGCCGTAGAACCGGTAGGCCAGGTAGCCGCCCCAGCCGTACTGGTTGTACATGCGGGCGCCGATCTCGGGGTGTTCGGCCAGCCACTGGGCGGCCAGGACCGGATAGGTGGCGCGGTCGAGCGCCTCCTGGCGGCCGAGCTCACTGGTGACCCGAACCACGGTCACGCCCGCTATCAGCAGCAGCATGAGGGCGGTCACCGCCGCGAACAGCTTCCGCGGCTCCAGCCGCGACCGCCACGCCCAGCGCGCCTCCGTCTGCCGCCAGACGCCGGTCCAGGTCGTGACCAGAATCGGGGTGCAGGCCGCCACAAAGAGGGCGATGTGCCGGACCGACTGCAGCGCCATGAACACGGCGGTCAGGCTGAGCAGCAGGTCGAGGAGCCGGGGTCGCTGGAGGGCGAAGCCGGCGAACAGGAGCAGGACCATCGCCTCAAACGGCTTCAGGAAGGTCTGGTGGAAGTCGGGCGAGAACCACTCCACGATCAGCTTCTGCTGGGCCACGCTGCCCTGAGTCTGGAACG
>DATGVT010000073.1:0-3639 GCA_035300005.1 Candidatus Acidiferrales bacterium | reverse complement strand
AACGTGCTCGCCATCCGCCGCTTCCAGCTCTCACTGCGGCGCGGCCTGCGAGCCCTGGCCGGCCTGCGCCGGGCCCGTCCGCCGGGCGCCTCCACCGCCTTCGCCGGCCTGCGCGACTACGTCCCCGGCGACGACCTGCGCCGGATCTCCTGGTCGGCCACCGCCCGCCGCGATCGGCCCGTCACCATCGAGGTGGAGGCGGAGCGGGGCCAGCAGGTGCTGCTGGCGCTGGACTGCGGCCGCCTGATGACGGCGCCGGCCGGCGAGCTGACCAAGCTCGACCACGCCGTCAACGCCGCGCTCTTGCTGGCCTGGGTCGCGCAGACGCAAGGCGACCGCGTCGGCCTGCTGACCTTCAGCGACCGGGTGCGCTCCTTCCGGGCTCCCGAGCGGGGAGCGGGCCAGGTCGGGCGCCTGAACCAGCTCCTCTACGACGTGGACGCGGAGTACGTGGAGCCTGACTACGCGGCCGCCTTCCTCTTCCTCGCCTACCGGCTGCGGAGGCGCTCGCTGGTGGTGGTGCTGACCGACGTCCTCGACCCCGGTGCCTCGCGGGAGCTGGTGGCGCATGCCCTGCGGCTGTCCGGGCGCCACCTGGTGCTGGTGGTGGCGGTTTCCGATCCCGAGGTGGTGGCCGCCCGCGAGACCCCCCTGGACCGGCCGGAGCGGGCCTACGAGTGGGCGGCGGCGGAGGAGCTGCTGGCGGCGCGCCGGCAGAGCTTCGACCTCCTGCAGCGGGGTGGCGTGCTGGGGCTGGACGTCCCCGCCGGCCAGCTCAGCCCCTACCTGGTCGAGCGCTACCTGGAGCTGAAGGAGCGCGCGCTCTTGTGAGACTGGTGGATCTCACCCTGCCGGTGCAGCCCCACTGGCGCTTCCAGTTCGAGGCGGTCAGCCAGCGCAGCGGCCCGGCCACCGCGACCCGCATCAGCCTGCTGACGCATGCCTTCACGCACGCCGACGCGCCGTCGCACATGATCCCCGGCGGCGCCGCGCTGGACCAGGTGCCGCTGGATCGCTTCTGGGGGGAGGCCGCCGTGCTCGACCTGCGCGACGCCGCCGACTCGGAGGCCATCACGGCCGAGCGCCTGGCCCGCGCGGGTCACCTGCGCCGGGGCGACGTCGCGCTGCTGCGCAGCGGGCTCGAGCTCCGCCACCCGATCGGGAGCCGCGAGTTCTGGACCCGGTCCCCCTACCTCGACCGGGGCGCGGCCGCGTGGCTGCGCGACGCCGGCGTGAAGGCGGTGGGCTACGACTTCCCCCAGGACGAGGTCATCCGGCGCCTGCCCGACCCGGAGCTCCGGCTGAGCGACTTCCCGGCCCACGAGGTGCTGCTGGGCGCCGGCATCGTGCAGGTCGAGTACCTGGTCAACCTGCACCGCCTGCGGGAGCCCCGCGTCCTCTTCTTCGCCCTCCCGCTGGCCCTGGGGGCGCTGGACGGCTCGCCAGTGCGGGCGGTCGCCCTGGAAGGAGAATTCGAGCGTGCCTGAAGGACCCTTCCGCCTCGACGGGCGGGTGGCGCTGGTCACCGGCGCCGGTTCGGAGCGCGGGATCGGCCGCGCCATCGCCGAGCTCTTCGCCCGCCAGGGCGCCGCCGTGGCCCTGGGCGACGTCGACCAGGACGGCGCTCGCCGCAACGCGGAGGCGATCGGCGACCGCGCGCTGCCCGTGCACCTGGACGTCACCGACGAGCGCTCGGTGGCGGGCGCGGTGGCCGAAGTGGAGCGCGGCCTGGGCCCGGTCGAGATCCTGGTCAACAACGCCGGCATCACCAGCTCGACGCCCGTCCACCGCCTGGAGCCGGCCGACTTCGACCGCCTGCTGGCCGTCAACCTGCGCGGCGGTTACCTCTGCCTGCGAGCGGTGGTCGGGGGGATGATGGAGCGGCGCTGGGGCCGCGTCATCTGGCTCAGCAGCATCGCCGGCAAGCAGGGGGGCGGGGTCTTCGGCTCCGCCCACTACGCGGCCAGCAAGGCGGGGGTGATCGGGCTCTGCCAGGGCGCCGCCCGGGAGCTGGGGCCGTTCGGCATCACCAGCAACGCGATCGCGCCCTCGCTGGTCCTGACCGGGCTGGTGGCGAAGACCGCCGACGCCGAGATGGAGAGGCGGCTGGACGACCACAATCGGGCCGCCAACCCGGTCCGCCGCTCGGCCCTGCCGGAGGACGTGGCGGCGGCGGCTCTCTTCCTGGCCTCCAACGAGGCCTCCTACGTCAACGGCGAGGTGATGGACGTCAACGGCGGCGCCTACTTCGACTGACCTCAGGATTTCTTGAGAAACTCCTGAGCTCGCCCTGAGGACGCCCAGGGGCCTGGCGCCTAGCTTACGGGCCGTGGGCTTGCCATCAGCAGCTGACGCCTCGGCCCTGAGTGACCGGGTCGCCGCCGCGATCGCAATCGCTCGGCGGCGGCGGGCTCCGATGAAGCGCTTCGCGTTCGAACTCCGGCGTCGGCTGGGCTGGGGGAGCCTCAGCCGAGAGACCATTTACCGCTGGGAGCGGTGCCGATCCCCGGTGCCGGCCCAGGTCCTGGTCGCCGCCGCTGAGCTGCTGGGCCTGAGCGTCGACGAGCTGTTGCAGCAGGCGTACGAGCAGCTGGAAACCACTCGCCCCTCCACTTTGTCACAAGGAAGTTGACATTCGCTTGACTGCCGGCCGGTGCGGCAGTAAACCTGACCTGCAGAGTTGTGAAAGCGTCTGTTTGGGGTGTATCGACGCGATGACTCTTAGTCATTCGGTGTCTTCGTTCGTCAAGGACGTCATCCATGCCGTGCCCAAGGCAGTCGGCATCACATTCCTAATCGTCGCTGGCCTTTTCGTTCCGGCCTTCATCGCCCTGCTCGTCGCCACCGTCGTTCATCACGCGCGTTAGGAGAAGGAACATTTCATTCAAGCGCCGGGGATGGCGGGTAGTCGCACTCGCCTCCATGCTCGCCACGGCTCTGTTCGTCGGAGGCGCCGTCGCCGAGGCGACCACCACGAACACGACCGAGGTCACGTGGTCGACGCTCGATCCGACCTCATGCCGATTCTTCAACGACACCATGAGTCGCTACATCGCGAGTCACCCGACCAACGATCCGCGCCTTGCACAGCTGCGCGCCGCACTCCCCAATGCGACCGACAACAAGTGCCGGGTCAAGCACACCGTCTCGCACCAGAACCTGCATACCTCGCCGGTGGCGAGGCTGCTAGGGGTGGTGACCGCGTCGGCCGACGGGTGCAGTGGCTTCTGGGACTCGCTTGACTACTACTGGGCGGGCCAGGTCTGGGTCGGCTACACGCAGGTGAATCACGGCTCATGCTGGACGACCGACCAACTCGTTTGGCTCACGTGGGGACCAGACTGCAACGCGTCCTTCTACTACCCCTACGCTTTTCAACTGCAGTGGTGCGGTACGCCGTTGAACTACGCCAACCCGATGCAGGTCGGCGGCAACTGGTTCGTCTATGCAATCTTGGACCCGTTTTACGGTCATAACGCGTGGGAGCGGGTGAACACCTACAACAACGGCCTCGAGTACGTGTACGGCGGCTGAGCTCCGCCGGCAGGTTCCGCCGCCGGAGTACAACTAGTCGCCGGGCTCATGGCATTCGAAGGCGAATGCGCCTTATTCCGGCTCGCCAGCGCCGCATTCGAGGGC
>DATGVT010000072.1:0-20841 GCA_035300005.1 Candidatus Acidiferrales bacterium | reverse complement strand
CTAGGCCTGGAGCTCGGACGGCCTCCCCGCGGTCAGCCGCCCAGCTGATCGCGGACCGCGGCCGCGGCGGCCGCGGCCTCCGATTCGCTGCAGGCCCAGCGCCGGCCGATGAACATCTCCCGGACGATGTCAGGGGCCACTGGCGGCATATTCGGGTAGCGGGGAATCAGGTACCAGAAGACGTGGGGCACCGTCTCCCCGAACGAGCAGACGTAGATCCGGGCCGGGTGCAGCGCCACGGTCATGGCGCGCAGCACTCTCGGCATCAGCCAGCCCATCGCGATCAGCTCGGGCTCGGTCAGCTCGGTGAGATGCTCGCGGTGGCGAGCCAGCTTCATGATCAGGAGGCCGCGGATGGCGGCCGGGCTGAGGATGTGGTCCACCACCCAGTGCTCGTCCCGGTAGATCGTCCCGCCCGGCGCCTTGAGGCGCCCCTGAAGGATGGCGCAGGCCGTGCAACCCACTCGAAACTCGGTGGCCACCGCAGAGGATCGTAGCCGGAGGGCCGCAGCGGTTCGTGAACCCGATTCCAAGCGGCCCGCTAACCTAGGCCCTGGCGCCGGCGTAGCTCAACTGGCAGAGCAGCTGTTTTGTAAACAGCAGGTTCTCGGTTCGATTCCGGGCGCCGGCTCCATTCCGCCCGCCGTCAGCCGAGGTACCCTCTCTCTGGCGACGGCGCTGGTGTCGGAGGGAGGGGCTCATCGTGACCGAGCGGCTGGGCTGATGGCGGTCGCCAGCGCGCCCGCCCGCCCGTCGCCGTTCGCGCTGCCCGAGACCGGCGGCCCACGCAAGAAGGTGATCGTGCTCGGCGCCGGGATGGCGGGCCTGAGCGCCGCCTACGAGCTCAAGCGCGCCGGACACCAGGTCACGGTGCTGGAGGCGCGGAACCGGGTTGGCGGCCGCATCCTGACCCTGCGGGAGCCGTTCTCTCCCGGCCTCTACGCGGAGGCCGGCGCCATGCGCATCCCACGGGTGCATCGGCGCACGCACGGTTACATCGAGCACTTCGGCCTGCCCACCTCGCCTTTCACGGCCGACAACCCCAGCTGTTTCTACTTCCTTCGAGGCCGCCGCCTGCGCATACGCGACTGCCGTGAGGACCCTGGGTTGCTCGCGGTCGACCTGGCCGAGCACGAGATCGGGCGCTCCCCCGCCGACCTCTGGGCGGCGGCCGTGAGAGACCTGGTGGCGCGGGTCGAGCGCGACGGCGAGGCCGGCTGGCAGGAGATCTGCGAGGAGTTCGCCGACTACTCGCTGGAAGAGTTCCTGGTCGAAAAGGGCTACTCGGAAGGGGCCCGCGAGATGTACGGGCTGCTGGAGAACGCCGAGGCGGAGATGAACAACTCCTTCCTCGAGGTCCTCAACGAGGACATCCACCGGTTCTACCAGGACCTCTGTGAGATCCCCGGCGGCATGGACCGGCTGCCGCTCGCCTTCTACCCCGAGCTCGAGCGCGACGTCCGCTTCGGCGCGGTGGTGGTCGCAATCGATCAGGCCCCGCACTCGGTGCTCGTGCACTATCGCACCGAGACCGGACGCTTCACCGCCGAGGCCGGCCACTGCATCTGCACCATCCCGTTCCCGGTGCTCCGGCACGTCGAGTTCCCGCACGCCCTCTCGCGGCCGAAGCAGCGCGCCATCCGCGAGCTCAACTACGACGCCGCGGCCAAGATCCTCTTCCAGTGCCGGCGCCGTTTCTGGGAGGAGGACGAAGGGATCGAGGGCGGGGGCACCATCACCGACCTGCCGATCCGCAACCTCTACTACCCGGACCACGGCCGGGAGACGGGCCGCGGCATCCTCCTGGCGAGCTACACCTGGGCGGGGGATGCCGAGCGCTGGGGATCGCTGCCCGAGGGCCACCGGATCCGAGAGGCGCTCGAGGACGTGGCCCAGATCCACCCTCAGATCCTGGAGGAGTTCGAGTGCGGCACCTCGTACTTCTGGCACCAGGACGAGTACGCCGGAGGCGCCTACGCGATGTTCTTCCCCGGCCAGCTGCGCCGCCTCCACCCGCACATCGCGGAGCCCGAGGGCCGGCTCCTGTTCGCCGGCGAGCACACCTCCCTGGAGCACGCTTGGATCGACGGGGCCATCGAGTCTGGCCTTCGGGCGGCGGCGGCTGTCCACTCCGCATGACGGATCGCACCGACCCTGGAAATCGGCCTTTACCCGGCTTAACCGTTATTGGTCGCCACAGGCAAGGGCTCCGAACGCAACTCGTGCTAAGTTCGCACCGGCAGCGGAGAGGAGACCAGACGACCCCATGAGCCAGCAGGTGGCGGTGCCCCGCTTGGAGCGCGCCACGCTGAGAGCCCTCCAGGCAATCGCCATCGCCAGCGGAGGTGGCGACCCGCAGGGTGTCGCCGTCCTCACGGTCGAGAGCGCCCGCCGGCTTCTGCACACGGACGCGGGGGTCGTCTTCGGCTACGACCCCGCGACCCGGACCCTGAACCCTATCTACGAGACCGAGTCCCCCGTCCGCGAGCCTCCGGTCCGGCCCGGTCAGGGCGCCATCGGCAGGGCATTCCAGACCGGCGAGCCGGTCGTGATCGACGACTACCGGGTCTGGAAGCACGCCATCCGGGCCTCGGCCGGGCGCGGCATGGTGGCCGCGATCGCGGTGCCGCTGATCGCCAAGGACCGGCCCATCGGCGCCCTCGGCGTCTGGACGTATACGCCGCGCCACTTCAAGCCGGAGGAGATCGAGCTCCTCTCCCTCTTCGCGGCGCAGGTCGCCCCCAGCCTGGAGGCGGCCCGGCTGAGCGCAGAGCGCGCCGACCAGGCTCAGATCTTCCGGGCCCTGCACGAGGTGGCGGAGGCCACCAGCGGCGTCAAGGGAGCCGCCGAGCTCAGCCGGCTGACGGCGAGCAAGGCCCAGCAGCTGCTGGGCGGCGACAGCGCCAACCTGGCCTGGTGGGATGCCGAAGCCGGCCACCTGCGTCCCCTGGCCGACACCCTGAAGAGCCTCGGAACCAGCTGGACCGTCCGTCCCGGCGAGGGCTCGATCGGCCAGGCCTACTCAACCCGGCGGCCGGTTGTGGTGGAGGACTACCCCGCCTGGCGGCATGCCCTGGACTGGGCCGTCGCCACCGGCGAGAAGAGCGTCCTGGCGGTCCCTCTGACCGTCCGCGACCGGACCGTCGGGGCCATGTGCGTCCGCTTCAACCACCACCGCAGCTTCGCGCGCGCAGACGTCGAGCTCCTGAGCCTGCTGGGGTCGCAGGTGGCGCCTGCCCTGGAGGCGGCCCGGCTGCTCGAGGAAAGCGAGTCGCGGCTGCGCAGCTTCCAGGCGCTCCACGAGGTCGCCGTGGCCGCCGGCGGCGTGCTGGAACCCGCCGGACTCGCCCAGCTGATGGTGGAGCGGGTCAAGGAGCTGCTGGGCGTGGATGGAGTCATGACTCAGTGGTGGGACGAGAGCGCCGGTCTGCTCCGCACGCTCGCTCACTCCGGCCTCTTCCCGGAGGAGGGCGCCCAGTCCTTCCGGCCCGGCCAGGGGGTGGCCGGCCTGACCTTCGAGCTCCGGCAGCCGGTCGTGGTCGAGGACTATGCCGCCTGGGAACGCCGGCTGGAGGAGTGGGCCGAGCTGAACGTGGCCAGCGCGGCCGGCGTTCCGCTCCTGATCCAGGACCAGGCCGTGGGCACGCTGGTGGTCTGGACCAGACAGCGCCGCCGCTTCGAGCCCTCCGAGATCCAGCTGCTGACGCTGCTGGCGGCCCAGGTCGCCCCCGCCATCGCCGGCGCCCGGGTGGCGGAGAGCCGCGAGTCGCGCGCCCACACCCTGATGGCCCTCCACGAGCTGGGCGTGGCGGCCAGCGGGCTGCTCGACCCGGTGGCGCTGGCCAGGCTGACCGTGGATCGAGCCCGCGATCTCCTGGCCGCGGACGGCGCCACGCTCGCCTGGCAGGCAGAGGGCGACGCCAAGCACCTGGCGGTCCTGGCCAACAACTACCCGGGTGCGCGGCCCGGCAAGATCCGCGTCGGCCGCGGCGCCCAGGGTAGAGCGTTCGCCACCCGCAGCCCGGTCGTGGTGGACGACTATCCGCGCTGGCCACACCGCAGCGTCGAGGGCCGCCGGATGCGCGTCCAGAGCGCCCTGGCGGTCCCCCTGATGGTGCACGACAGGCCGGTCGGCTGCCTCGGCGTCCTGACCACCAGGACCCGCCGCTTCACCTCCGACGAGGAACGCCTTCTGACGCTGCTGGCCGCCCAGGTGGCGCCCGCCCTGGAGTCGGCTCGCCTGGTGGCCCTGCGCGAGTCCCAGGCCCGCATCTTCGAGGTCCTCTACGACGTGTCGGTGGCGGCTGGCGGCGTGCTCGACCCCTCCGGGCTGGCCCGCATCGCCGTCGACCGGGCCCGCGACCTGCTGGGCGTCGGCAGCGCGTTCCTGCGCTGGTGGGACCCGGAGAGCGGCCGCCTGCGCCTGTGGAGCGGCGTCGATCCCCAGGGTACGGAACCGGCCCCCGACCTCGAGCCCGGGCAGGGCGTCGCCGGCACCGCCTTCAGCCGCCGGGCCCCGGTGGTGATCAACCAGTACCGCCGGTCGAAGCTGGCGCTCAGCTGGGCCCTGAAGAACGGCATCGTGGCGGCCCTGTCGGTGCCTCTGCTGGTGGGCAAACGCGCCGTCGGCGTCCTCTCGGTGGGCAGCTACGAGCGCCGGCAGTTCGACGCCAACCACGTCCGGCTGCTGTCGCTCTTCGCGGCCCAGGTGGCGCCCGCCCTGGAGGCTGCCCGGCTGGCCGAGGAGCGCCAGCGCCAGGCTCGCATCTTCCGTACGCTGCACGACCTGGCGGTCGCCGCCGGCGGCGTCCTGGAGCCGGACAAGCTGGCCCAGCTGGCGGTGGAGCGCGCCCGCGTCCTCCTGGGCAGCGAGCGCGCCACTCTGGTCCTCGCCGACCCCGCCGGCGGCGGACTTCGGAAGCTGGCCGAGAGCGACGAGCACGGCGGCTCCCCGGAGGAGGTCCCAATCGGCGAAGGCATCGTGGGGATCGCCTACCAGGAAGCGCGGCCGCTGGCCGTGGAGGACTACCAGGGCTGGGAGCACGCCCTGCCCTGGACTCGGGCCCACGGCTTTCAGAGCGGCCTGGGCGTGCCCCTTCTGGCCCACGACCGCTCGGTGGGCGCGATCGCCGTCCTGACCAAGTCGAGGCGGGCGTTCGGGGCCGCGGAAACCCAGCTCCTCTCCCTGCTGGCGGCCCAGGTCGCGCCCGCGATCGAGGCCGCCCGGCTCCACACCGACCTGGAGGAGAGCGAGGCCCGCAAGAGCGCCATCCTGGAGTCGAGCCTGGACTGCGTCGTGGCCATGGACTCGCAGGGCCGGATCGTCGAGTTCAACCCGGCCGCGGAGAAGGTCTTCGGCCACCGGCGGGAGGACGTCCTCGGCCGGCCGATCGCCGGTCTCCTGATCGGGAGCGCGGGCGACGGCCAGCACAGCGACCTCCAGCGCTATCTGGAGTCGGCCGAGATGCAGACGCTGGGCCGGCGGCTGGAGATCACCGGCCACCGGGCCGACGGCACCCAGTTCCCGCTCGAGATCGCCATCAGCGCGTTCGAGCAGGGAGGCGAGCGCATGTTCTCCGCCTCGCTGCGGGACCTGACCGAGCGCGTGCAGGCGGAGGCGGCCGGGCGCGAGAGCGAAGGCCGGTTCCGGGTGGTGTTCGAGCGTTCCGCGATCGGCATCGCCAGGATCGACCTCCGGGGCCGCCTGATCGAGGCCAACCCGGCCCTCCACGCCATGCTCGGCTACGGGCCCGGCGAGCTGGTCGGGGCCTGGATCGGCAGCATCGTGCACCCAGACGACCGCGACGCCGAGCGCTTCCGCGACCTGACCGCGGGCAGGGTCGACGAGACCCAGCTGGAGCTCCGCTACCTGCACCAGCACCAGGTCGCCGTCTGGGGGAACACGATCGGCAGCCTGGTGCTGGGGGCCGACGGGCAGCCCAGCTTCGTCATCGCCATGATCGAGGACATCACGGTGCGCAAGGTGCAGGAGGCGGCCCTCGAGCACCGCGCGCTGCACGATGCCCTGACCGACCTACCCAACCGCAGCCTTCTCCTGGACCGCCTCCACCAGGCGGTCCTCGCCGGGCAGCGCGAGCAGGAGCAGGTGGCCCTGCTGATGATGGACCTGGACGGCTTCAAGGACGTCAACGACGCCTTCGGCCACCACGCCGGCGACGCGCTCCTGCAGCAGGTGGCGCTGCGCCTGCGGGCCGAGCTGCGCGGCTCCGACACCGTGGCCAGGCTGGGTGGCGACGAGTTCGCCGTCGTTCTGCCGGGCGTCCTCGGCCACACCGGAGCGGTGCTGGCGGCCCGCAAGCTCCTGAAGTCCCTGGAGCCGCTGTTCATGGTCGAAGGGGAGGCGCTGGAGGTCGGCGCCAGCCTGGGCATCGCCCTCTTCCCTGACCACGGCGACGACGCCGAGACCCTGATGCGGCGGGCGGACGTGGCCATGTACGTGGCCAAGCGCACGCACAGCGGCTTCGCGATCTACGGCGCCGAGCAGGACACCGACAGCCCGAACCGGCTTGCCCTGACCGCCGAGCTGCGCCAGGCGCTCGACCGGGGCGAGCTGACAGTGCACTTCCAGCCCAAGTACGACCTCGCCAAGGGGACGGTCGTGGGCGCCGAGGCTCTGGCGCGCTGGAGCCATCCCCGGCTGGGCCTGCTCCTGCCCGAGCAGTTCGTCCACCTGGCCGAGCAGAGCGGACTGATCCGGCGCCTGGGCATGATGGTGCTCGAGCAGTCCATCCGGCAGAGCCGCCAGCTGGGTACCCGCGTGGCGGTCAACCTGTCGATGCGGAACCTGCAGGATCCCCAGCTGCCGGACACCGTACGTGACCTCCTGGAGCGCTACGAGACGCCGGCCGGCAACCTGCAGGTGGAGCTGACCGAGAGCACCCTGATGGCCGACCCCCGGCTGGCCGCCGAGGTGCTCAACCGGCTGGACGGGATGGGCGTGCGGGTCGCGATCGACGACTTCGGCACCGGCTACTCGTCGCTCGTCCACCTGCGGCGGCTGCCGCTGCGCGAAGTGAAGATCGACAAGTCCTTCGTGCTCGGCATGCTGACCCAGGAGAACGACGCCGTCATCGTCCGCTCGATCATCGAGCTGGCCCACAACCTGGGGCTGGAGGTGGTGGGCGAAGGGGTCGAAAACCAGGCCACCGAGGACCTGCTCCGCAAGTGGGGCTGCGACCTCGCCCAGGGATTCCACTTCGGCCGGCCGCTGCCGGCCGCGGAATTCAAGCGCTTCGTGCGCTCTTCATCCGGTCGGCACTGAAGCCATCGCGGAGGCGTGGCGGAACATGCCGGCACGAAATGACATCCGCTTTCAGCGTCCGCAGACTGACCGGCGCGGCGATGCTAGTCATGCTGGCCACGCTGATCGCGGCCAATGCCTTTCCGGCTCCCGACCTCAGCGCCAGCAATATCGGCGACTTCGTCAGGGAGCATCGAGACGCAATGCGTTGGGGCGGCTATCTCGGCGCCCTGGCAACAGTCCCGCTTCTGCTCTTCGCCAACGGGCTCCGGATCCTCCTGACGAATGCGGGATCCGGCGGCCTCGGGACGATGGCGCTGACCGGTGGGGCGGTAAGCGCAGGCGTGCTGCTGGTCGCCGGCGCCCTGCAACAGGTGATAGTGGTCTATCCGACCAGCGACCCTGAGGTCGCAGCTGTGCTTGGGCGCCTTGGTCCATCAGAGCTGAGCGCCGCAGTGATCGGCTTCCCATTCGCTTTGATGATGGCCTCGGTGGCGATCGCCGCCATCAAGTCCGGCGTGCTGCCTTGGTGGTACGGCTGGCTGGCACTCATCCTCGCGGTGTTGAAATCGCTTGATCCTCTGCATCTGGCCTTGGCCTCGCCAAAAACAGGAACACCGGCCTTCCTGGCAACCATCTTGTGGCTGCTCTTGACGGTGCCCTGCTCCTGGGTACACGAGGCTCATCCGAAAGCTCAACTGCCGCCGGCTGAAGTCGGTCCTAGGCCCCGACGAGTCCTCGATCCGTTTGGCGAGGTGTCGTAGACACTTTTCGAACTTGTCACGCCTACACACTCACGGTGTGTACAATCCTGCTCATGGCGATTCGAAAGCAGATCATCGTCCCAGATGATGTCGATGCACGCCTTCGCCGCCTTGCGTCTGAGCGAGGCCTCTCACAGAGCGCGCTGATCGTCGAGGCCATCCGGGCGCTGCCCGACGCCACCGAGCAGCTCGCCCGGACACTTGCCTTCGCCGGATCGATCAAAGGCGGTACGTCGAAGCTCTCGGAGCAGGTTGACGACACCCTTTACGGCGCATCTCGGCCGGTGTAGTCGGTGCGGGCCGTCGTCCTCGACACCGGCCCGATCGTGGGTCTCCTCCACGACCGAGACGTCCATCACGGCACTGCCATAGATGGCATTAAGAAGAGTGCAGAGCAGGGTCGCGCTCTTGTAACCGTCTGGGAAGTGGTCGGCGAAGCCTATACGCTGATCCGGACGCGAATCTCCGGGCGCCGGCACTCGGACCAAGCCCTGACCGTCCTTCGGTGGGCAGAGGAAAGCGGTGTGGTTATCGAGCAAACCGGGGACGCCGATCAGCGCCGGGCGATCGAGGTACTCCGGTCCCATGGCGAACTCCGGCTGTCTTATGTCGACGCCCTGTTGCTGGCGATCTGCGAACGTCTGGGCGCGGAGGAGTTGTTGACCGTGGATGGGCACCTCGGAGCGGTGCGACTCGCGAGCAAGCTGACCGTCACTCGGGTCTGACCCCTCTCGGGCTCGCCGAAGGGGATGGCGGAGAGGGTGGGATTCGAACCCACGAGGAGCCCGAAGACCCCTAACGGTTTTCGAGACCGCCGCCATCAACCGGACTCGGCCACCTCTCCGCAAAAGGCTGGTGGAGCGGGATGGCGGTCCCGACCGGATTCGAACCGGCGCTCTCGGCCTTGACAGGGCCGCGTGCTAGGCCAGACTGCACCACGGGACCGGACCGGCGGCTAAGTCTACCAGCGCCACCTGGCCGGCCCTTCGGGCTGCATCACTAGGGTTTGAGACAAATTATTCTATTCCTGATATCACTATCCATGCATTGATGGGTAGTGGACAATTGGTCCCGGCCGGCCGGCGATTTCCAAACCGGGTCTACAACCGGGGCGCGTGGGTCGCCCTCGGCGTGGCCTTGCTCGTCCTCCTGGCCTCGACCTACGTGGTCTGGACCCTGCGCGACCTCCCCAGCCCGGGCCAGGACAACGTCCTCGCCCGTTCAGTGGTGGTCTACGACCGCAAGGGCCGGGTGATCGAGGAGCGCAACGCCGCCGGGCAGTTCCACGTCGTCCTCAAGCTGCGGGAGATGGGCCCCGCCGGGCCCGAAGCGCTGCTGGCCGCCGAGGACCGCGACTTCTACCACCACGGCGCCATCGACCTCGGAGCCACCGCCCGTGCGGCCTGGGTCGACCTCACCACCGGCACGGCCGCCCAGGGCGGCAGCACCATCACGCAGCAGCTGGTCAAGATCCAGCTGCTGACGCCGCAGAAGTCGATCCTGCGCAAGATCCAGGAGGTGATCCTGGCCTTCGCCCTGGAGCAGCGCTACTCGAAGGACCAGATCCTGGAGATGTACCTGAACCGGGTGTACTTCGGCCACGGCGCCTACGGCCTGGGCGCCGCCACCAAGACCTACTTCGGCCAGGACAAGGAGGTCAAGGACCTGACCCCCGCCCAGGCCGCATTCCTGGCCGGCTTGGTCCGTGCGCCCACCTACTACGACCCCGAGCTCCACTTCGACCGGGCCAAGGCCCGACAGCAGTACGTCCTCGACGGCATGGTGAAGATGGGTACGCTCTCGCGCGCGGACGCCGACAAGGCGGGCCTGGAGGACATCAGGTCCGAGCTCAAGTACGACCGTTCAGTGCGCCGGTCCAAGGCACCCGCATTCACCGACTACGTGATTACGAAGCTGGAGGCCCAGTTCGGCGCGGCCGCGGTCCAGCAGGGCGGATTCGCCGTCTACACCACGCTCGACATCGACATCCAGGCCCTGGGCGAACGGGCGGTCCAGGACGGTGTGAAGGCCCTTGCCTACCGGGGCGTCAACAACGCCGACCTGCTGGCTGCCGACCCCCGCACCGGCGAGATCCTGGCCTGGGTCGGCTCGGCCGATTACTACGACGACTCCATCGGCGGCCAGTTCGACGTCGTGCTCTCGCCCCGTCAGCCCGGCTCCTCCTTCAAGCCCTACGTCTACGAGGCGGCCCTGCGCGACCGCAAGCTGACGCTGGCGACCCAGCTCCAGGACAAGCCGACCGACTTCGGGGGCGGCTACCGGCCGCACGACTTCGACGACCAGTACCTGGGCGACATCAGCGTGCGCAAGGCTCTCCTCTACTCGCGCAACATCCCCGCCGTCCAGGCCGCCCAGCTGGAGGGCATCGACAGCGTCATCAACCTGGCCCACCAGATGGGCGTCAAGAGCGACCTGCAGCCCGTGCTCTCGACCGCCATCGGCGGCAGCGAGGTGACCATGTACGAGCACCTCCAGGGCTACCAGGTCTTCGCCAACCAGGGCCAGAAGATGCCCCTGATGTCGATGACGAAGATCGTGGACGCCCAGGGCAACACCCTCTTCCAGCAACAGGTTGGGCAGCAGGACGGTCGCCAGCAGGTGATCAGCCCGGCCGAGGCCTACCTGATCACGGACGTCCTCAAGGACTACCCCGGCCAGTGGGGCTTCGGCTGGAACCGCCAGATGGCGGCCAAGACCGGGACCAGCGGCGGCCTCCAGACCGGCGCCCATCCGGACTCCTGGCTGATGGCTTACAACCCGAACATCGTGGTCGGCATCTGGATCGGCCGCACCGGCCCCAACGGGCAGGGCGGCACCATGAGCGCGTTCGGCGAGGAGGCGGGGCACGGCATGATGCGCGAGTTCGTCAATGGCCTGCCACCCAGTCTGCGGGACTGGTACCGGCGGCCGGACGGGCTGGCCGACGGCAAGGGCTGCCCGGGTGACATCGACGCCTCCCATGAGCTGTTCCTGCCCGGCACCCAGCCGATGTGCGCCTCCCCCTCCCCGTCGCCATCGCCCTCGCCGTCCCCCCGCCCCACCGGCCCCAGCCCGCTGCCCAGCCCGTCCGGGTCGCCCCTGCCCAGCCCTCCGGTGAGCCCGAAGCCTTCCCCGTCGCCGGCGCCCAGCCCGAGCCGCTGACCGGCTCCCTCACAACCCACCTGGAGGGGCCCCGGCGACCCCTCCGGAGATTCGAAGGGCCCTCCCTATAATTGGCTCCGCGTGTCCGACGTCAAGGCCACCGGGGCTACCCCAGAGGAACTCAAAAAGCGCTTCGCCGTCCTCGAGCGAGTCGCGATCTTCTTCACCCTGTCCGACAACATCCTCCACGCGCTGGCCAGGCGCCTCCAGCCGGCCTTCGCGGCCAAGGGCTCACTGGTCGTGCACCAGGGCGACCCCGGCGACTCCATGTTCATCATCGAGGAGGGCCGCGCCGAGGTCATCTACGAGGAGTCGGCCGGGCACACGATCGCGCTCGCCTTCCTCGGCCAGGACGACTTCTTCGGCGAGATGGCCCTCATCTCGGAGGAGAGGCGGGTGGCCAGCGTGCGCGCTCTGGAGGACTGCAAGCTGCTGGTCCTCGACCGCAAGACCCTCTACGAGACGCTGCCCTCCGACTCCGACGCCATCATCGAGCTGACCAAGCTGGTCGAGCAGCGGAAGGAGACCCTGCCCAACCTGATCGCGCGCGCCAAGCTGGTCGCGCCCGAGCAGGCAGCCACCACTCTCGCCATCTACTCGCCCAAGGGTGGCTCGGGGAGGACGACCATCGCCGTCAACCTGGCCGCCGCTCTGGGTCGGGACCATCCCGGCGAGGTCCTCCTCATCGACCTGGCGCTGCCCTACAACCACTGCGCGCTGATCTCCTCGCTGGTCCCCACCGGCTGCCTGGCCATGACCTCGCAGGTGCCGGCGGGGAGCTTCGAGGAGGCGCTGCTGGGCGCCATCCTCCACCACCCGGGCGGCATGATGCTGCTCCCGGGGGTGCTCAAGCCCGAGCACGCCGACCTGATCAACGCGGACCTGGTCAACCGGGCGATGGGCGTCCTCTCCAACGCCTTCCGCTACATCGTCTTCGACCTCGGCGTGGTGCTCAACGAGAACGTGCTCACGGTGCTCGAGCACGCCCAGCGCATCGTCCTGATCGCGACCCCGGAGCTGTCCACCCTGAAGGACATCACTGACCTGCTGAACATCTTCACCAACGTCCTCCAGATCGTGCCCGAGCGGGTCGTCATCACCATGAACAACAAGATGCCCAAGCCGGTGGTCAGCAAGGAGGACGTCGAGCGGACGCTGAAGCAGCAGATCGTGGTCGAGTGGGCGTTCGACGGTTCCCGCCCGGACGAGGCCGCGGTCAAGGGCGAGATCCTGGTTCTGACCGACCCCAAGAGCGCGATCTCGAAAGGCACCGAGGCCATGGCCGAGCTGCTGGCCGGCGACAAGGCGGAAGGCAAGAAGGCCCGCAGCCTGGCCCGCTTCGGGATCGGCAAGCGGTAGAGGCCCCTTCGGGCCCGTGGTAGACTCGAAGGCACGATGATCGAGCAGGCCACCGTCACCCTCACCGACCAGGCCCTCGGCCAGCTCAAGGCGCTGCTGGCCCGGGAAGAGAACCCCCAGCTCGCCCTGCGCGTCTTCGTCTCCGGCGGCGGGTGCTCCGGCCTCCAGTACGGGATGGCCTTCGACGACAACGTCCGGCCGGGGGACGAGGTGGTCACCCACGAGGGTGTCAAGGTGCTCGTTGACGAGTTCAGCGCCCAACACATCCGGGGCTCCGAGATCGACTACGTCGACAGCCTGATGGGCGCCGGGTTCACCGTTCACAACCCCAACGCCGTCCGCTCCTGCTCCTGCGGCCACTCCTTCGACACCGGCGAGGACGCCGGCGGCGCGCACGCCTGCGGCTGCGGCCACTGATCTCCCGACCTCCCACTCAGGCCCCGCCCCCGCGGCGGGGCCTTTACTTTTGTGTGAGTGCTCCGCTCCGGAGCACGAGGCATGATCCGGGCGGTGTTCCTGGACGCGGGCGGCGTCTTCCACTACCCGACCGAGGAGGGCGTCCGCCAGGCTCTGGCTGAGGCCGGCTTCGAGCTCCCCCGCGGAGCCCTGCTGCGCGCGCACTACACAGCCATGAGGGATTACGACGCGGCCGGGGGCGAGCCATCCGCCTACGTGAGGGGGCTGGTCGGCTCGCTGGGCATTCCCGCGCATCTCCTGGAGGCGGCACTCAGCGGACTGGCGGCCTTCTTTTCCCAGCCGCGCACCTGGACCAGCGTGATCCAGGACTCGATTGACGCGCTGCCGGCTCTGGCCGCCACCGGCGTAAGGCTGGCCGTGGTGTCCAACTCCGACGGGTCGGTGGCCGAGCGGCTGGCCGCGGAGGGAATCCTGCAGGTGGGTCCCGGCCGCGGGGTACCGGTGGCGGCGGTGATCGACTCGGGCCGGGTCGGCGTGGCCAAGCCCGACCCACGCATCTTCGAGCACGCGCTGCAGGCGGTCGGCGTCGGCCCCCAGGAAGCCGTCCACGTGGGCGACTCGGTGCTGGCGGACGTGGAGGGCGCTCGGGCGGCCGGCATCCGGCCCTTCCACCTGGACCCCTTCGCCGGCTGCGAGCGCGACGACCACGATCACGTCGCGTCCCTGCGGGACCTGATCCCGCTGCTGCCGCACCCCTAGTTGAAATTCACCTAATGCTGCGCTCGCGCCGCTTCCGGGAGATGGTGCTCCTGGTCATCGGCGTCACCACGCCGCTCGGGATCCTGATGGTCAACGGGGCCGCCTTCGTGATGCGCTACCTGGCCCAGTTCCGGATCGGCGTCGCGGTCTGCGCCCTGGTCTCCTCGCTGCTTCTCAACGGCCTCACCGCCTGGTGGCTGCTCGCCTTGGCCAACCGGTCGGCGGCTCCGCTCTACGCCGAGTACCGCCGCTGGGCGATCGGGGTGGCCGGGCTGCTCGTGCTGCTGACCTCGGCCGGGGCCGGCTACCTGACCTACCTGGGCATGAGCAACCCGGCCCGGCTGCCCGACCCGCTCTCGATCCTGGTGGCGACGCTGGCTCTCGGCCTCCCCTTCGCGGTCACCTACGCCGGCCGCCGGATGGCCGGCCTGGGCGGCATCGTGCCGGTGGACGAAAAGGGCGCCCCGCCGCGGCGAGGCGCCCTCCGAAAACCCTAGTCGGGTCTCCTACATCATGTCCTGCGGCATGCCGCCGGACCCACCCCTCTTCTCCTCGGGAATCTCGGTCACCACGGCTTCGGTGGTCAGCACCATGGCCGCGATCGAGGCCGCGTTCTGCAGCGCCGAGCGCGTCACCTTGGCCGGGTCCACGATGCCGGCCGCGAACATGTCCACCATCTTGTCGTTGAGCGCGTCGTAGCCGCCGTTGGCCTTCTGCTTGCGAACCTCCTCCACCACCACCGAGCCTTCCTTGCCGGCATTGCTGGCGATCTGGCGGAGCGGCTCCTCCAGGGACTTCTCCACGATGCGGAGGCCGGTCAGCTGGTCGCCGTGCAGGCCGAGGCCTGACTTGAGCACCTTCTGCGCGCCCAGCAGCACGACCCCGCCTCCGGCCACGATGCCCTCCTCCACCGCGGCCCGGGTGGCCGAGAGGGCGTCCTCGATGCGGTGCTTCTTCTCCTTCTGCTCCACCTCGGTGGGCGAACCGACCTTGATCACCGCCACCCCGCCGGCCAGCTTGGCCAGGCGCTCCTGCAGCTTCTCCTTGTCGAAGTCGGAGGTGGTCTCCTCGACCTGGGCCTTGATCGACTTGATCCGGGCCTGGATGGCCTCGGACTTGCCGGCGCCCTCGACGATGGTGGTGTCGTCCTTGGTCACCGTGACCTTGCGGGCACGGCCGAGCTGCTCGATGCGGGTCTGGTCCAGCTTCAGGCCCAGCTCCTCGCTGATGACGGTGCCTCCGGTCAGGATGGCCATGTCCTCGAGCATCGCCTTGCGGCGGTCACCGAAGCCGGGCGCCTTGACGGCGACCGCGGTGAAGGTGCCGCGCAGCTTGTTGACGACCAGCGTGGCCAGGGCCTCGCCCTCGACGTCCTCGGCGACGATCAGGAGCGGCCGGCCCTGCTGCACCACCTTCTCGAGCACCGGGAGCAGGTCGTTGACGGCCGAGATCTTGCGGTCGGTGACCAGGATGAAGGGCTCCTCCAGGGTGGCCTCCATCCGGTCCGGGTTGGTCACGAAGTAGGCGGAGGTGTAGCCGCGGTCGAACTGCATGCCCTCCACGACCTCCATCTCGGTCGCGATGCTCTGCGAGTCCTCGACCGTGATGACGCCGTCCTTGCCCACCTTGTGCATCGCCTCAGCGATCAGCTTGCCGATGGCCTCTGACTGCGAGGAGATGGCCGCCACGTGAGCGACGTCCTCGTCGTCCTTGACCGGCACCGAGAGCTTCTTGATCTCCTCGACCACCCTCTCGACGGCCTTCTCGATGCCGACCTTGAGCAGCATCGGGTTGGCGCCGGCGGCCACGTTCCGGAAGCCCTCGTTGATCATGGTCTGGGCCAATAGGGTGGCCGTGGTGGTGCCGTCCCCGGCCACGTCGTTGGTCTTGGTCGCCACCTCGCGCAACAGCTGAGCCCCGGTGTTCTCCATCGGGTCCTTGAGCTCGATCTCGCGCACGATCGTGACCCCGTCGTTGGTCACGGTGGGCGCCCCGAACTTCTTCTCCAGCACGACGTTGCGGCCCTTGGGCCCGAGCGTGATGCGCACCGACTGGGCGACGGTGTCGATGCCCCGCTTCAGGCCCTGACGCGCCTCTACGTCGAATGCGACAGCCTTAGCCATGCGTTCTCATCCTCCTCGCGATTACTTCTTTGACTTTCCGTTTCCGGTCATGACGGCGAGGACGTCCTTCTCCGAGATGATCAGGTACTCGATGTCCTCGAGCTTGAACTCGTTGCCAGCGTACTTGGCGTACAGGATCCGGTCGCCGACCTTCAGCTCCATCGGCACCTTGGTGCCGGTGTCCAGGATCCTACCGGTACCGACAGCCTCCACGATCCCCTCCTGGGGCTTCTCCTTGGCGGTGTCGGGGAGCACGATCCCGCTCTTGGTGCGCTCCTCCTTCTCCACGGGCTTGACGACCACCCGGTCGCCCAGCGGCCTCAGCTTCATGGCTTCCCCTCCTCAGCCCATTTGATGGTTGGCAGTCGGCGCCGCCGACTGCTTAGCACTCGGCTATGGCGAGTGCTAATTGTACCCGGGAGCGACCGCCGGTTTCAAGGGCCGCCCGCCTGGCCGGCCTCCGAGATCAGCCGCCGGGCTTCCGCCGCCTGCTCCTCGGGCACGAAGACCCGGGCGTCGAAGAACTCGCCAGCGTAGTCGCCGGCGTCGTGCAGCTGGACTGCCTTCAGCCCGGCCGCCTCCAGCACCGCCTGCAGGAGGTCGGCCTGGACGCGGGGGCCCCGGAAGACGGCGGCCCAGCCTTTCACCAGCCGAGCCCCGGGTCCACCACCGCCGAGACCGGCTCGCGCTGGTAGTGGGCGGCCGCCGCGACCATGGCCGCGTTGTCGGTGCAGAGCTCGTGGGCGGGGATGGTCAGCCGGGCGCGACCCTCGACCACCTCGGCCGCCCGCCGGCGGAGCCGGCTGTTGGCGGCGACACCCCCGCAAACGACCACCTCCGCCGCCGGCTCGGCGTCCAGCGCCGCCCGCAGCTTCTCCAGCAGCGACTCCACGACCGACTCCTCGAAAGCGGCGGCCAGGTCAGCCCGAGCGCGGTCGTCCACCCGCTCGCCCATCTCTCGCAGCCGGTAGAGCAGAGCTGTCTTCAGGCCGCTGAAGCTGAACTCGAGCCCCGGCAGCGACGGCCTCGGCAGCGGCTGGTGCCGGGGGTCACCGGAGCGGGCGAGGCGGTCCAGCGCCGCCCCCCCTGGGTAGCCCAGGCCGAGCAGCCGGGCCGCCTTGTCGAAGGCCTCCCCGGCGGCGTCGTCGCGGGTGCGGCCGAGCACGTCGAAGCGGCCGTGGGCCGGCATCCGGACCAGGTCCGAGTGGCCGCCGCTGACCACCAGCGCCAGCAGCGGCGGCTCCAGGTCGGGCCGCGTCAGCATGGCCGCGTAGACGTGTCCCCAGAGGTGATTGACGCCAAACAGCGGCTTCGACCAGGCGGAGGCGAGCCCTTCCCCCACCCCCACCCCGACCAGCAGGCAGCCGGCCAGGCCGGGCCCGCGCGTGACGGCGATCCGGTCCAGGTCGGCGGGCGCCACCGAGGCGCCCTCCAGGGCCCTTTCCACCAGAGCCGGCAGGCGCTCCAGGTGAGCTCGGGCGGCGACCTCCGGCACCACGCCGCCGAAGCCCGCGTGCAGCTCCTCCTGGGAGGCGATCAGGCTGCTCAGGATCCGGCGGCCTCCGGTCACCACGGCCACCGCCGTCTCGTCGCAGCTGGTCTCCAGGCCGAGGCTGAGGAGGCCGGCGCCTACTGCCGGTCGCCTCGGCTGAGCAGGTCCTTGCGCAGACCGCGGACGTCGGCGTCGATCCGGGCCAGGTTGGCCTCGTACGCCTGCCGGAACCGCGGCGAGTAGATGGAGTCCGACCACATCACGATGGCGTCCTCGCCGTTGTCGGTGTAGTAGCCCCGGCGGCGGCCGATGACCTTGAATCCGAACTGCTCGTAGAGGCGCATCGCGTTCTCGTTCGAGGTCCGGACCTCCAGCGTGATCCACTTGGCGCCGACGTCGTAGGCCGCCTGGACCAGGCCGGCGAACAGGATGCGGCCGAAGCCGTGACGCTGCTCTTCGCGCCGGACCCCGATGGTGGTGACGTGGGCCTCGTCGTACATGCGCCACATGCCGCCGTAGCCGATCAGCTCGGCGTCGCGCCGCAGCACCACGTAGTGCGCGGAGTTGCGCGAGGAGAGCTCGCGGTAGTAGGCGTTGCGGGGCCAGGGCGTCGAGAAGATCTGGCGCTCGATCTCCTGGATCGTCGGCACGTCCGCCTCGCGCATCGGCTCGATCGCGAGCTGCTGGCGGATCTGGACCATCAGCAGAGCTTGCCGAACGACTGCATGTACTCGAGTTTGAGCCTACCATAGCCCACTTCCGGAGCCGCGGAGAGCAGGCGGGCGGCGGCCTCGCCGAAGGACCGCAGCTCGGCCTCCGGCAGAAACCTTGCGCCGGCGGCCTCCAGAGCCGCCTGCGTGCGCGGCCTCAGCCAACCCACGGCCGGGTGCTCCCGAGGCACCTCGCTGGGCTCGCCCAGCCCGGGCGAGGACCCCGGCGCCTGGAAGTAGATCCGCCCCCGGCCGGCCTCCGACAGGGCCGTCGCCGGCTCGCGGGCGCGGGCGGCCTGGAGCTCGAGCGTGCGCAGCGCGTGGAGCGGGATCCGGAGCCCCAGCGCCAGCCCGGCGGCGTAGCTGGCTCCCACCCGCAGACCGGTGAAGGAGCCGGGCCCGGTGGCGACCGCCACCCGGCTCACGACCCCGCGCGGCTCCCCGACCAGCTCGCGCACCCGCTCCGCCAGCTGGAATCCGCGGCCTGACTCAGCCACCACCTCAGCCGCCGCCGCTCCCGACTCCTGCAGCAGGGCGAGCGCCGAGCGCGCGGACGAGGTGTCGATCACCAGGACCAGCGCCGCGGGCCCCCCTGAAGCCTGAGCCGCCGGCGGCCGCCGGCGACTGGCTCGATCTGCAGCCGGGGGCCCCCCAGCGGCAGGCGGTCCCCCCACTCCACGACCACGGCGCCCTGCTCGAGAAGCTCGTCAAGGCCGAGCTCGGCCACCTCGGCACCGGGCTCCAGGCGGAAGAGGTCGGCGTGGGCGAGCTGCACCCGGCCGGTGTAGACGCGCACCAGCTGAAAGCTGGGGCTGGCCACCAGGGCAGCGCTGCCGGCGCCCCGGGCCAGGCCGCGCACGAAGGTGGTCTTGCCGGCGCCCAGCGGCCCCGACAGGAGCAGAAGGTCGCCCGCCCGCAGGTGGGCTCCCAGCCGCTCGCCGGCCGCCTCCGTCTCGGCGGCCGAGGCGGTTACCAGCTCAGGCGAAATGGTCGTAGCCACGCTCTTTGAGCTCGATCTGGCGGCCGCCGTCGAACACCCGCAGGCGCCCGCCGCGGGTGAGCCTGCCGAGGGCCTCGAGGCCGGCAGCCCGCAGGACCTCCTCCGGACCGGCGCAGACCAGCTCGGCCTCCTCGCCGCTGGCCGCTGCCAGCTCGGGGCTGGCACCGGGGACGCAGGGCACCCGATCCAGCCGCAGGTCGCACCCCGCGCCCGAGGACGCGGCGAACTTCTCCAGCTCCCGGTAGAGCCCGTCGCTGATGTCCCCGCAGCAGAGCCCGGCCTGATTCAGGCGGCGGCCCTCCTCCAGGCGGGGCGGCAGCCGGACGGCCTGGCGCCGCTTCAGCGCGAGGGCCGCGGCGCCCAGCGGCCCGGTGACGCCCACGGCCCAACCCGGCTTCGCCTGCGAGCGGGCCAGCGGCGGCCGCGGGACCCGCCCCAGCACCGCCAGCGTCAGGACCGCCGGCCCCGGCGTGGAGCTGGTGTCACCGCCCGCCAGGCGCAGCCCGACCTGGCCCGCCAGGTCGGCCAGGCCGCGGTAGAGGCCGAGCAGGCGCTCCAGCTCCCAGCCCGGCGGGGCGGCCATCGCCGCCAGGGCGTAGGTGGGGGTTGCGCCCTTGGCGGCCAGGTCGCCGAGAGCCAGCGCCAGGGCTCGCCAGCCGGCGTCTTCGGGGCTCATCCAGCCGAGGTCGAAGTGAACCCCCTCGACGCTCTGGTCGCAGCTCGCCACCAGGACCCCGGCCGGCTCCTCCCAGGCAGCCGCGTCATCCGCCAGCGCCGGGATCAGGTAGCCCCTGGTGGCGAGAAACGGCCGCAGCGCTTCGATGACGCCGAGCTCGCCCACCTGGTCGAGGCGGGTCATGCGGCCAGCAGCCGGCGCAGGCGGCGGGCGGCCGCCTCCGGGTCGGGCGCTCCGGCCAGCGCGCGGATGACGCACACGCGCCTGACTCCGGCCTTCAGCAGCCGGGGCAGGTTGGTCTCCTCGACGCCCCCGATGGCGAAGACCGGGACCGCCACCGCGGCCGCCACCCGCGCGACGCCCCGGGGCCCGATCACACGCTTGCCGGACTTGACGGGGGTGGCGAAGGCAGCGCCGCAGCCGATGTAGTCGGCGCCCTCGCCGACGGCCTTTCGGGCCGCCAGGGCGGTCGAGGCAGAGGCTCCCAGCAGGAGGTCGGGACCGGCCACCCGCCGGGCCGCAGGCAGGCTGAGGTCGTCGGCGCCCAGGTGCACGCCGTCGGCCCGGCTGACCAGCGCCACGTCCAGGTGGTCGTTGACGACGAAGAGCCGGCCGGACTCCGCGGTCAGGCGCCGAAGCCGGCAGGCCAGCTCGAGCAGGCGCCCGCGGACGAGCGACTTGTGCCGGAGCTGGACCACGTCGACGCCGCCGCGCAGGTAGGCGGCCACCAGGCGCTCCACCTCCTCCGGCTCGGCGTCGGGCGTGATCGCGTAGAGGAGGGCGGCCTCCAGCTGGGTTCGAGGGTCGGGCACGACAGCCAGGGTAACGAGCTAGGCGGTGTCCAGCTCGTCCTCGTCGACCACGCGAGAGGGGTCCAGAAGCTGGAACAGGACCTCCTGGGCCCGGAAGAGCTCGTCCATCATGGCCACCACCCGCCAGCGGACCCGCATCTCCGGAGCCTCGGGCGCCGCCTTCTGGGTGGACACCAGGATGCTCCCTGCCCGCTCCCGGAGCGAGGCGGGTACCCGGTCGACGCCCTGCAGGTTCAGGTCCTCGAGGGCGAAGAGGAGCTCGTCGATCGAGCGCACCAGACGGTTCAGGCGCCGAGCCCGCGACTC
>DATGVT010000071.1:0-2427 GCA_035300005.1 Candidatus Acidiferrales bacterium | reverse complement strand
CCTCTCCCAGATCCTGGGCGATCTGCCGGCGCCCGTGCTGCCGGTGCTGGCCGCGCCGCCGGCGCCGAGCCCCACGCCCGCCGCGCCGGCGCCGCCGGCGGCAGGCAACCCGGCTGCGCCCTCCGCGGCGCCGGGGGCCGGTGGCCCAGGACCGTCGCCCGCGCCCTCGCCGACGCCGCTTCCGGCGCCCTCACCGACGCCGTCGCCGCTGCCCGTGCCCTCGCCGACGCCGCTGCCGGTGCCCTCGCCGACGCCGCTGCCGGTGCCCTCACCGACGCCGCTGCCGGTGCCCTCACCGACGCACATCGCGGTGCCTTCGCCCACCCCGCTGCCGGTCCCAACGCCGACCCCGCTGCCGAAGCCACTCACCGACCAGGCGGATCGGTCGCTCTGGTCCGAGCTCAGCCTCCAGCCCTGACGGTCAGATCAGACTTAAGGGGTCGCGTGCCGGCGTAGCTCAGCCCGGGAGAGCAGCGGCCTTTTAAGCCGAGGGTCGGGAGTTCGAATCTCCCCGCCGGCACCAGCCTTCCGAACCATCTGGGGCGCCGCTTACCAGGAGGTCGGCGGCTTCTCCCGCTTGGCCTCTTCCCGCTGCGCTTCCAGGAGCTTCTCCGCCTGCTCCGACCTTGACACCGGCCGCCTTAAGACGAGCCAGAGCTCTCCCGCCACGCTCGGGTTGGGCGTGATCGTCACCAACTCCCACGCCGCATCCTCATTCAGAGCGGCCTGCAGGTCCGCGCCCGGACCGACTTTCTTGACGCTGTACTCCCACCCGCCTTCCATGGGGGAGACTCTACCCCGCGTCGAACGCGAACATCTCGTTCGGAGGGAGCTTTTAGCCGAGTGTCGGGAGTTCGAATCTCCCCGCCGGCACAATGGACGCTTGCGGCAGCATCACGGCACGCTCTTCGACGTGTCCACCCAGGCCCTGAGGCTGGTGGGGGTCGTCCTGGTGCTGGCGATTCTCGTCTCCATGGTGTTCGTGGGCCGGCTCGCTCGGGAAAGTAGGGCTCCTGGACTGTCTCCCGCGCTGACGCCTGCGGAGCAGGCACAGCTGGAAGAGTTGGAGGCTCGGCCCCTGCACCTGCTGGCAATGCCAGCCGACAGCGGCTGTCCGATCCTGCCGACGACTGACATTCACCCATTCCGGCCGGGTTCGGTCGCTGCGCAGGTCTACATGGGCTTTGCTGCCTTGGGATCCGGCCCCGTGTACCGAGGCAGGGGTTACCAGACCGACACCGCGCAGGGCACCTACCTCATCGATGTGCCCTTCTTCACGGATCCCAGCGTGAGAGGGCCGGTCCTGATTCGTGGAGGACAGCTGGACGGGCGATTCTCAACCTCCTTCTTTGGCCCCAACGCTGCCGGCCGGGTGGTCGGCACGGAGTCAATCCCGGGCAAGAACATGACCAGGCCCGCGAGCAGAGAGCTGCACGGGGAGGCAGTGCTCCTGGCTGGTCACTGGCCGCCACCGGATCCCAACCTCCCCGCCGCGCCCGGATGGGGCATCTGGAAGGTCGGTATGGGATTCGACATCGGCGCGACGGGCTGCCACGGTTTGCAGATTGACACTATGGCCACGAGCGAGGTCTTGAGCGACGGCCAGGTCTACCGGTCGATCAACAGCCAGACGCGCTAGCCTCGACGCGATGATCCCGAACCTGATCTTCTCGGCCCTGGTCACCGCCTTCTTTGGCGTCGTGTTCCTGGCCCTCGGCTACGAGTCCTGGGCGCTCTTGACCGGCCACGAGCCGATCACCACCTACGTTCGGGCGGCAGTCCACGCGTACCCGGGCTGGGCCTTCGCGGCCGCGATCGTGCTCGGCGGCATGCTGGGTCACTTCCTGTGGGGCCCGCGCACCGGCCCCTGCTCGCCGGAGGCGCGCTGATGCCGTCACTGCCCGCCGCCATCCTCTCGCTGATCGCCACCGGCCTGATCGGGGTCGCTTTCCTGCTGATGCTGAACGAGACCTTCCGGGTCGCCCGCGGGCAGGACCCGATCACGAACGCCGTCCGCTCCGTGCTCAGGCAGTTCCCGCGGGCCACGTACGCCCTCGCGGTGCTGATCGGGATGGTGCTCGGGCACCTGTTCTGGCCCTGAGGGTGGGCGGCGACCTGATCGTCGTCAGCGAGCAACCCTTCTGCGCCGAGACGCCTCTCGAACGGCAGGAAGGCTTGCTGACCCCGATCGAGCGGTTCTACGCGCGCAACAACTTTCCCTTCCCGGCCGGCTGGCCCGGACTGCGGGTCGGGGGCGCCGTCGAGCGGCCGGTGCAGCTGAGCCTGGCCGACCTGCGGGAGCGCCCCCGGCGCCGCCTGGTGGCGACGCTGGAGTGCGCCGGCAACGGCCGCGCCTTCCTGGATCCTCCGGTGCCCGGCGAGCCCTGGCGGCTGGGCGCGGTCAGCACGGCGGAGTGGGAAGGGGTC
>DATGVT010000070.1:0-24861 GCA_035300005.1 Candidatus Acidiferrales bacterium | reverse complement strand
GGTTCCGCCTCCCCCACCACAGGCCGCCAGCGCGAGCACCAACAGGGCCAGGCTGACGGTGACGCGTCTGGGCATCTGCAGCGGGCGCTCCCGAAACTGCAGGATACCCCTCACGCTCGCTCGCATAGCCCCTCGATGTCGGCCGCCACCTCGGCGGGCCGGTGCAGCGGGACGTCGTGAGGCGACTCGTACCAGCGGATGGCCGCGTCGGGGACGAGCGACCGCAGCAGCTCGGCCGCCGCCTCCTTCCAGCTGAGGATGGGGGCCGGCGCGCTGCGGGCCCAGATCGCGGTTACGGGCCCAGCGACCTGCGGCCAGAGCAGCCCTGGCTGGAACGCGTAGATGCCCTTCAGCATCTCCAGCCGAACGGCCTCGCCCAGCGTCAGGACGAGCGCGTCGCCGTCGGGCGTGAGCTTCGCCCGCACGAACTCCATCAGGTCGGCGCCCCAGGCTTCGGCCAGGTCGCGCCGCGCCTCCGCGGCCGCCTCTTTCAGGCTCGCGTAGCGGGGCAGCGGAGGCTGCATCATCTGCGCGGCCTGGTCCCAGGTCAGAAGCTCGCTCAGCGGCGATCCCGGGCCGTCGATGAAGACCAGGCCGCCGGCCAGCTCGGACCGGGTGGCGGCCAGGTCGAGCGCCACCGCGGCCCCCCAGGAGTGGCCCGCCACCACCGGGCGGCCCAGGCCCAGGTCGGTGATCGCGTGGGCGGCGTCCGCCACCAGCTCGCCCATGCCGTTGGCTCCGGCCGGGCGGTCGGAGAGGCCATGGCTGCGCTGGTCGAGGGCCACCAGCCGGCGCCCAGGCAGGCGCGCTGCCACCCGCTCCCAGTAGTGCGCGTTCGAGGAGAGCCCGTGCAGCAGCAGGACCGCCGGCTCCTGCGCCTCCGCCGCCGGCCACTCCAGGTAGTGCAGGCGGACGCTGTCGCGCTCCAGCCAGTCCTCCCGCATGGCCGAGATTATGCCGCCGGGGCCGGTGCCTCCCGGAGGCGCACCTCCGCGGCCGGCCGGCGGCGGCGGCGGATGGCGAGGCAGGACAGCGCCGCCAGCAGCAGCACAGCGGCGGAGGCGGCCATCGTCGGCCGCATGGCGCTCACGTAGGCGTTCACGAAGACGTCGTGAAAGAGCTGCTGCAGCTGGGCCTGCAGCGAGGGCGGGATGCCGCTCGGCAGGGCGGCGCCGCTCTGCCCGCGGCCCAGCTCGAACCCGCTCCGAGCCACGTTGTCGAAGGCGTTCACGAATGGCCGCTGGAACTGGGGCGGCAGCGCGGAGGCGCGGCTCGAGGCTTCGTCGTGGAGGGTGCTCGCCAGCCGGTTCTGCAGCACCGCGCCCACGATGGCGCCGCCCAGCGCCCCACCCAGCTGGCGGACCGTGTTCATCACTCCGGAGGCGGCACCCGCCATCTGCGGCTGGATGTTGCGCATGGCGACCGTGACCATGGGCGCGAAGGTGCAGCCCATCCCGGCGCCGGCCAGCAGCACGCCGGGCAGGAAGGTCAGCCAGGTCGAGTCGGTGCGGGCGGCCCCGGCCAGGTAGACGGTGCTGGCGGCGAAGAGCGTCAGCCCGACCAGAAGGATGTACTTGCCTCCGATGCGGTCCGACAGCCGGCCGGCGATGGGCGCCAATGGCATCGAGAGCAGCGACATCGGCATCATGGTCAGCCCGGCCTGCAGGGGCGTCATGCCGAGCACCGACTGCAGGTAGATGATGAAGGGCAGGAAGATCCCCAGCATCCCGAAGTTCAGGGCCGCGCTGGTCCAGTTCATGAGGGAGAAGTTGCGCTCCCGGAAGAGCGAGAGCGGCATCAGCGGCTCTCGCTGCCGGCTCTCCCACCAGACGAAGATGGCGATCAGCGCCACCCCGGCGCCGATGATCTCGGCGATGCTGAGCGGTCCCCAGACCGCGCCCCAGTCGTAGCGCTGGCCCTCGATCAGGCCGAAGACCACCGCGAAGAGCCCGGCCGAGGCCAGCACCACGCCGGCCAGGTCGAGGCCGTGCCGGCGGCCCGGCCGCAGGTCGGGGATGATGAACCAGCCCGCCAGCAGCGCCAGAGCACCGATGGGCAGGTTGACGTAGAAGATCCAGCGCCAGTCGGCGTAGGTGACGATGAAGCCGCCGAGCGTGGGACCCGTCACCGAGGCGATGCCGGCCACCCCGCCCCAGACGCCGAAGGCGGCGCCCCGCCGCTCGGGCGGAAAGATGGTTACCAGGATGGCCAGCGTCTGCGGGGTCATCACGGCGCCGCCGACCCCCTGCAGCACCCGGGCCGCGATCAGCTGGTTGGAGTCCTGGGCGAAGCCGCAGAGCCCCGAGGCCAGGGTGAAGAGCAGCATCCCGGCCTGGAAGAGCCGCTTCTGGCCGTAGAGATCGCCCAGGCGGCCGGCCGTGATCAAGAGGACGGCGTAGGAGAGGATGTAGCCGTTCAGCACCCAGAGGATCTGGTCCAGGGTGGCGTGGAGCCCCTTCAGGATGCTGGGGATCGCGATGTTAACGATCGTCAGGTCGAGCAGGATCATGAAGAAGCCCGTGCAGAGCACGACCAGCACCACCCAGGGGTTCTTCTGCAGCCCGGTCACCTAACCTCCAACCCGGAGGCCGCCGGTGTTCTTCCCCGTCATCCGAGGTTCACCTTGAGAGCCCTATGCTCGCGGCCGTTGCCGAAACCAAGCCAGCCGGGGGCGTGTAGAGCATGACGGTGAGCGGCCAGGTAGCGGCTGTGGCGCTTCGCCTGTCCGGCCCGGCCGGCGGGTTCGCCGCTGCGGGGCCCGCCGAGCTGGCCCGGCAGGCCACCGGCGGCGACCTGGACGCCTTCGAGGAGCTGGTCCGGCGCCTGCAGAGGCGCGTCTACGGGTTCGCCTACCAGCACCTGGGCGACGCCGACGAGGCCCAGGACCTGGCCCAGGAGGTCTTCGTCCGCCTCTACCGCAACCTGGGCCGCTTCGACGCCGCCCGACCCTTCGAACCCTGGTTCTGGAAGCTGGCGGCCAACGTCGCGCTGAACTACCGCCGCCGCCGGGTGGCGGTCCCCGAGGAAGGCCCGGACCTGGCCGCGGCGCCCGCCGCCGAGCCCGACCGTGCCCTGCGGGCCGCGCTGGCCGCCCTCGACCCGGAGCACCGGCTGCCGCTGCTCCTTCACTACTACGCCGACCTCCCGCTGCTGGAGGTGGCGGCCGGGCTCGGCCTCAGCCTGGCGGCGCTCAAGTCGCGCATGCACCGCGGCCGGGCGATGCTGCGGCGCGCCCTGGAGGAGGAGGCGTGACCTGCTCGCAGGTCCGGCCGCACCTGGAGGCGCTGGCCGACGGCGAGCTCGACCCCGGACGGGCCCGGGAGCTGCGCGCCCACCTGCTCAGCTGTCCCTCTTGCACGGCCGACTACCGGCTGGCCGTCTCCCTGCCCGGCCGCCTGCAGGCCCTGCGCTCACCGGCGCCGCCCGCCGGCCTGGTGACCGGGGTCCTGCGCGCGGTCGGCCGCCGGCCCCCGCTGCTGGCCTGGGGCCTGCTGGCGCCCGAGATCCTGCTCGCCCTGCTGATCGCCTGGTACCTTTCCTTCGCGGGCATCGCCAACCTGGCCGGCAGCACCTGGGGCGACGTCTCCTCGGCCTGGACCACCGGCTTCAGCTCCCTGCCCCAGCCGCCCGCGGTCGACCTCTTCCTGGTCCTCTGCTTCCTGGCGCTGGTGGCCCTGGCGGCGCTGCAGCTGGCTCTCTTCACCCGCGGCTTCGCCGCTCCCGGCGGCCGGCGCCGGGCCTGATGGCGGCGCGCTGGCGGTGGCCGGCCCTGCTGGCCGGCCTGCTCCTGATCGGCCTGGGGCTGGCCTGGCTCGACGCCACCTGGTTCCGGCCCTCGCTACCCTTCGACCTCGGGCTGGGGATCGGGCCCCGGGCGCGCTGGGCGGCCTTCAGAGGCCCGGCCCCGCTCGAGCCCGGCCTCCGGAACCCAACCTTTCAATTCATCCCCGGCAGCCAGCTCTTCGGCTTCTGGGTGCTGGCCAGCAACGGCCTCGTCTTCATGCTCCTGGCCCTGGGCATGCTGGCCCTCTTCCCGAGCCGGATCCGGCTGGCGGTCGAGCGGCTGGAGGCGCCGCTGGGCCCCGCCGTCGCCTTCGCGGCCGGCTTCGCCACCCTGCTGATCATCCTCGGCGGCAGCTTCCTGCTCCGCTTCTCGGTCATCTTCCCGGCCCTGCTGCCGGTGCTCTGGGTGACCGGCGCCCTGGCCGCGGCCTTCGGGACCGCGGCGGTGAGCCTGGCGGTGGGCCGGCTGCTGCGGCGCCCGCTGGGCGAGGGCGCGCCGCTGGCGCTGGGCCTGGCCGGCGTGCTCGTGATCTTCGACCTCGGACTGCTGCCCCTGGCGGGCACCTTCCTGCTCGCCCTCTTCGTCCTGGCCGGCCTCGGCCTGGCCATCGTCTCCCGCTTCGGCTCCACCCGCGGCTGGTCGCTGGAGGAGCTGAGGTGGTGACCGGAATCACCCCGCGGAGGAAGCTGAATTGCTGACCACCCCCCGAATCGCCGTCGCCGGCCTGTCCCTGGTCGCCCTGGCTCTGCTGGCGCTGATCGGCCGCGACGTCTTCCTGCCGCCCAGCACCACCGCCGCCGCCCTGCGCCTGGCCACCGTCACCCGCGGCACCGTGCGCAGCACGGTTACCGCCACCGGCACCGTGGTGCCCGTGGCCCAGGTCAACCTCTCCTTCAAGGTGGCGGGGACGCTGGCCGAGGTCGACGTCCGCGCCGGCGACCGCGTCAGCCAGGGCCAGGTGGTCGCCAAGCTCGACCCCACCAACTACCAGAACGCACTCGACCAGGCCCGGGCCAACCTGGCTTCGGCCCAGGCCAACCTGCAGTCGGCGCTCAGCCCCCTGACCGGCGACCAGATCGCCCAGCTGCAGCACGCCCTGGCCAACGCGCAGCAGAGCTACAGCGACACCGTCAGCCAGGTGAACAACACCAACACCCAGGACGCCAGCGCGGTGGCGGCCGACCAGGCCGCGGTCACCGCCGACCAGACGGCGCTCAACAACAGCGCCACCTACCAGCAGGACAAGCTCAACCTGCAGAACGCCAGGAGCCAGCTGCAGACGGACCAGAACAAGTTCAGCGCCGACGGCTGCGCCGCCTACAGCTATCCCTACACCAGCCCGCCGGCGCCGGCCGCCTGCGCCGCCGACTTCTCCACGGTGTCCAGCGACCAGACCACGGTCAACACCGACCAGAGCAAGGTCAACACCGACGAAGCCCCGCTGAAGGCCGACCAGAGCAAGCTCTCCGCCGACCAGTCCAAGCAGAACAACGACGCCCTCAGCGGCCAGCGCAGCGTCAACCAGGCCGCTCAGGCCGTGACCTCCGCCCAGGACAACCTGACCATCCAGACCACCCAGAAGCCGAACCAGATCGCGTCCGCCCAGGCCTCCTTGCTGTCGGCCCAGGTGGCGGTCAACACGGCCCAGCAGAACCTCAACTACACGGTGCTGACAGCGCCCATGGACGGGGTCGTCAACAGCCTCACCGGGACGGTGGGCGAGAACGTCAGCGCCGGCACCGGCGTCACCGCCACCGCGCCCGGCTCGACGGCGCCCCTTCCCACCACCGGCAGCAGCAGCAGCGGCGCCGGCTCCTTCATGGTCATCAGCAACGACAAGGCGCTGCAGGCCGTGGTTCTCTTCGCCGAGCCCGACGTCGCCCGATTGGCCGCCAACCAGGAGGCCACCGTCACCTTCGACGCCCTGCAAGGCGTCAGCGCCTCCGGCAAGCTGGTCGCGGTCAACGCCTCGGCGACGGTGGTCTCCAACGTCGTCAACTACTACGCGACCGTCTCCTTCGGGCGGTCGGACCCGCGCCTCAAGCCGGGGATGACCGCCAACGCCAGCGTCACCGTGGCGCAGGCGGCCAACGCCCTGCTGGTGCCCAACCTGGCCATCACCCGGATCGGCGGCCAGGCCACGGTCATGGTCTACAGCGGCGGCCAGCAGGTCCGGACGCCGATCGAGACCGGGGTTGTCGGTGACCAGTACACCGAGGTGACCGCCGGGCTCAACGACGTCGACCGGGTCGTTCTGCCCACCCCGCGCACCCCCAGCGGCACCACCATCCGAGGCGGCCAGCCGGGAGCGGTGCGCATCGGGTGATCCAGCTCGAAGAGGTCACCAAGACCTACCGGATGGGCCGGGTCGACGTGCCCGCCCTGCGGGGGGTGAGCCTGCGCGTCGAGGAGGGCGAGTTCATCGCCATCATGGGTGCCTCCGGCTCCGGCAAGAGCACGCTGATGAACATCGTCGGCTGCCTGGACCTGCCCACCAGCGGCCGCTACCTGCTGGACGGGGTCGACGTCTCCCAGCTCAACGACAACCAGCTGGCCGCCATCCGCAACCGCAAGATCGGCTTCGTCTTCCAGTCCTTCAACCTGATCCCGCGCTCGAGCGCGCTCCACAACGTGGAGACGCCGCTGATCTACGCCGGGGCGCACGACCGCCGGCGCCGGGCCCGGAGCGCGCTGGAGGCGGTGGGCCTGTCCGACCGGGCCAGCCACCTGCCGACCGAGCTCTCGGGCGGCCAGCAGCAGCGGGTGGCCATCGCCCGCGCGCTGGTCACCGACCCCACGATCCTGCTCGCCGACGAGCCCACCGGCAACCTGGACACCGACTCCAGCCAGGAGATCATGCGGCTCCTGGCGGACCTCAACCGGGCGGGCCGGACCATCGTGCTGATCACCCACGAGGCCGAGATCGCGGTTTTCGCGCGGCGGGTGGTTCGGCTCAAGGACGGCCTGGTCGTCAGCGATGAGGCGCGCGCCGCGGTGAGCGCCCGATGAACGTCGTCGAGGCCGTCCGCATCGCCTTCTCGGGCTTGATCGCCAACCGGCTGCGCTCGGCGCTGACCATGCTGGGCATCCTGATCGGGGTCGCCGCCGTGATCCTGCTGGTGGCGGTCGGCAACGGGGCCTCGGTCCAGGTCCAGCAGCAGGTGCAGGCGCTGGGCTCGAACATCATCTACGTCTACCCGGCCAGCGTCCGGGATAAGAGCGGCGTGTCGCAGGGATTCGGCAGCGGCAGCACCCTGAGCATGGCCGACGTCGACGCCCTCAAGAACCGCGGCCAGGCCCCCGACATCGTCTCCGCCATCCCGGTCACCAACGCCCCCGGCAACATGACCTTCGGCAGCCAGAACTGGTTCGCCTCCACCACCGGCACCACCGAGGACTTCCCCCAGGTCCGCAACTACACCGTCAAGAGCGGGACCTTCTTCACGGCTGACGACGTGCGCTCGCAGCACAAGGTGGTGGTGATCGGCCAGACCGTGGTCGACAACCTCTTCGGCGGCCAGGACCCGGTCGGCCAGTCCATCAAGATCAACCGGCAGACCTTCCGCGTCATCGGCGTCTTCGACGCCAAGGGCGCGTCATTCGCCGGCAGCCAGGACAACATCGCGGTCGTGCCCATCACGGCGGCCTGGGCTTACCTGACCGGAGGCCGCAACAAGAACATCTCGCAGATCGTGGTCGAGGCGACCGGCTCGGACAGCGTCAACGCGGCCAAGGACGAGATCACCAACATCCTGGTCACGCAGCACCACGCGGACCCCAGCAACCCCGACTTCCAGACCGTCAGCCAGCAGGACATCCTGAACACCTTCAACCAGATCACCGGGGTGCTGACGCTGGTGCTGGCCGCCATCGCCGGCATCTCCCTGGTGGTGGGGGGGATCGGGATCATGAACATCATGCTGGTGACGGTCACCGAGCGGACCCGCGAGATCGGGATCCGCAAGGCGATCGGCGCCCGCTGGCGGGACATCCTGCTGCAGTTCCTGATCGAGTCGATGGTGCTCTCCGGGCTGGGCGGCCTCCTGGGCATCGCGGTGGGCGCCGCGCTGAGCGCCGAGGCGCCCAACCTGATCCCGGCCAGCGCCAACTTCCCGCCCCCGGTCGTCTCCGTGCCGTCGATCCTGCTGGCCTTCGGGGTGTCGGTCGGGATCGGCCTCTTCTTCGGCATCTACCCCGCCAACCGCGCGGCCCGGCTGCGCCCGATCGAAGCCCTGCGCTGGGAGTGATGAAGTGACCAACATGAAGTCGTTCGCCGTCGTCCTCGTGGTCGTGGTCGCCATCCTGGGCGGCTTCTACGCCGGCTACAAGTTCGCTCAGGCCAAGCCGGTGGCCGCCGCCGGCACCGGGGCGGACAGGACCACCACCGGCGCCGGCGGGACGGCGATCGGCCGGGGGGGAGCCTGCCCGACCCCGGGCGCGACTCCCTCCGGCGGGCGGGGTGGCACCCTGAGCGGGGTCGCCGCCGGGACCGTCACCAGCCTGACCGCCAGCTCGATGACGGTGCACAACGCGCAGTGCAACACCGACGTGAAGGTCACCTTCGCCAGCAACGTGGCCGTGCGCAAGACGGTCACCGGTTCGACTGCGGACCTGCAGCAGAACCAGACCGTCACCGTGGCCGGCCGGCCCCAGGCGGACGGCAGCATCCTGGCCAGCTCGATCACCATCGGGGCGGTGGGCGGGCAGCCGGGCGGCCGGCCGGGCACTCCGCCTCCCGGAGGCTAGCCTGGACTCCCGGCTGGCCTGGACGCTGGCCGCGGTCGTCCTCGCCCTGGCCGGCTGGTGGATGCTGCTCCACGAGGTCCTGGGCGGCGGCGGCTACGTCGTGATCGGGATCGGGCTGGGCATCTTCTGCGGCGTGATCGGCAGCTTCGCCCGCGACCTGCTGGCCGGCAGCCGGGAGCGCTTCTAGTGGACTGTAACGACCGGAGCTGGAGCAGGCCGAAGGCTCGGAGACCGGCGTTCCAGGCGGCCGGTGCCAAGGCGCGGGTGGCGCATGGAGGAGCCCACCCGCCGGTGAGTGACGACGGGCGCCGGGTCCTGCAACACCGGCATCAGCGCCCGTAGGGCGCCCGGCCGGCTGGGGCGCCGGATGCTCCAGATACGGTCGGTACGGGCCACTAGGCCGGGCGCCGCCGGACGAGCAGCAGGACGATCAGGACGTGCGTGACCCAGAGCAGGGGTACGTAGTAGGTGACGATGTACCAGCCCGGCCCGAGCTGGTAGCTGGTGAGGTTGGAGCTGATGCCGACGTACATCGCGTTGGCGAGGTCGGCCATGCCCCAGATGCTGAAGACCCAGACCAGCAGCGTGGCCGGCCCCCAGCGGTAGCGCAGCGAGAGGATCGCCAGCAGGGCGAGGGCGGCGGCCACCAGGTCCCCGTAGCCGATCTCGGCCGCGGCCTGGGCCGGCATGTTGGTTCCGATCTGAGGGGCCAGCAGGCTCAGGCCGACGGTACGGAAGCAGTGCACGAACAGAAGCGGCACCAGAGCTCCGGCCGGCGGCCGATCGCGGAGGCGCGGCCAGGCGTACCACCAGGCCAGCAGCCCGAAGAGCAGAAGGCTCGTCGCGATCTCCAGCCCGAAGACCTGCAGCGTCCCGATGGCGCTGGGAGCATAGCCGGGATAATCGAGACGTGGACCGCATCCTCATGGAGGGGATGGCCTTCTTCGGCCGCCACGGCGTCTTTCCGGCCGAGCGTGAGCTGGGCGCCCGCTTCACGGTGGACGTCGAGCTGGAAGGCGACCTCGGCGAGGCCGCCCGCAGCGACCGCCTCGACCGCACCATCAACTACGCCGAGGCCTACCAGGCGGTCCGGGAGGTCGTAGAGGGAGAGCCGTGCCACCTCCTGGAAGCGGTGGCGGAACGGATCGCCGACCGCCTGCTGGAGCTGCCGCGGGTGGAGGCGGCCACCGTGCGCGTGCACAAGCGGCCGCCGCTGGACGGCGAGTTCCGTTCCTTCGGGGTCGAGATCCGCCGCTCGAGGGTGGCGGCCCGGTGACGATCGCCTACTTCGACTGCTTCTCGGGCATCTCCGGCGACATGACGCTGGGCGCCCTGCTGGACGCCGGGGCGCCGCGCTCGCTGCTGGAGGCGGCGGTGGAGACGCTGGGCCTGGCCGGCGAGGTCGGCCTGGAGGTGCGGCGGGCGGAACGCGGCCACCTGGGCGGGACGCAGGTCGTGGTCTCCGTTCGCGAGGGGCGCGCTCGCCGCCTCCCGGAGCTGGAAGCCGCCGTGGCCGGCGCCGACCTCCCCGCCGGCGTCCGCGAGCGGGCGCTGGAGGCGCTGCGCCGGCTGGGTGAGGCCGAGGCGGCGCTGCACGGCCGTCCGGCGGCCGAGGTGCACCTGCACGAGCTGGGCGGCGCCGACACGCTGGTCGACCTGGTGGGCGCTTTCTGGCTGCTCGACGGGCTGGGGGTGAGCCAGGCCTACGCCTCCCCGCTGCCGGCCCCCAGTGGGTTGGGCGGAGACGGCCTACCCCACAACGCTCCCGCCGCCCTGCGCCTGCTGGCGGGCGCCGGCGCGGTGCTGGAGCCGGACCCCAGGCGCGAGGAGCTGGTCACCCCCACCGGCGCCGCCTTCCTGGCCGTGGCCGCCCGCTTCGAGCGGCCGACGCTGACCCTGGCGCGGGTCGGCTACGGGATCGGCACCCGCGACCGCCCCGGCAACGGGCTGGCCGTCTGGCTGGGCGAGCCCGCCGAGCCGGCGGGCGGCGTCTCCGTGATCGAGACCAACCTGGACGACATGGCCCCCAACCTGCTGGCGGCCCTGGTCGAGGACCTGCTGGCGGCGGGCGCCCTGGACGTCAGCGTCACCCCGCTCCTGATGAAGAAAGGCCGGCTCGGACACCTGCTCTCCGTCCTCTGCGAACCCGAGCGGGCGCCGGAGCTGGCCCGGCGCGTCCTGGAGTCCAGCACCACCCTCGGCGTCCGCGTCACGCGGGCGGCCCGGGTGCTGGCCGGCCGCCGGCTGCTGGAGGTGGAGACGCCGCTGGGGCGGGCGCGGGTCAAGGTCAAGGAGGTGGGGGGAGCGGCGGTGGACGTGGCTCCCGAGTTCGAAGACGTCCGCCGCCTGGCCGCCGCCTCGGGCCAGGACCTGACGCGGGTGCAGCGCCTGGTCGCGGAGGCGGCCCGCCGGCAGCTGGGCCTGCCGTGAGCGCCGTCCTGATGGAGGGCCGCGGGCTGGCGGCCTCGGTGCTCGACGAGGTGGCCGCGGGCGTGCGCCGGCGCCTGGAGGAGGGCCGCTCGCAGCCCTACCTGGCGGCCGTCCTGGTGGGCGACGACCCCGGCTCGGCGACCTACGTGCGCATGAAGCGCCGCGACTGCGAGCGGGTCGGGATCGCCTCTTCCGACCATCACCTGCCCGCCCAGAGCCACACGCAGGACGTGATCCAGCTGGTCTCGGAGCTGAGCCGCGACCAGCGCGTCAGCGGCGTCCTCGTGCAGCTGCCGCTCCCCCGGCAGGTGGACACCGCGCAGGTGCTGGAAGCGGTTGACCCGGCCAAGGACGTGGACGGGCTGCATCCCTTCAACGCCGGCCGGCTCCTGCTCGGGGAACCCGGCCTGGAGCCCAGCACGCCGGCCGGGATCATCGGGCTGCTCGACCACTACGCAGTCGCGATCGGGGGCCGGCGGGCGACGGTGGTCGGCCGCAGCAACATCGTGGGCAAGCCGGTGGCGGTCATGCTCCTCCGCCGGGACGCGACCGTCACCGTCTGCCACTCCAAGACCGCGGACCTGGCCGCCGCCTGCCGGGAGGCGGACATCCTGGTCGTCGCCATCGGTCGCCCGCACGCGATCCGGGCCGCCATGGTCAAGCCGGGCGCGGCCGTGGTCGACGTCGGTGTCAACTGGATCGCCGGCGAGCAGGTGGGCGACGTGCACCCGGAGGTGGCGGAGAAAGCCGCCTTCCTTTCGCCTTCGCCCGGCGGGGTGGGTCCCCTGACGCGCGCCATGCTGGTCCGCAACACGCTGCTGGCCGAGGAGCGGCGCCGCCCCTGACCTTCGAGCAGGCGCTCGAGTACGTGACCTCGCAGGGGCGGTTCGGCGTCAAGCTCGGACTGCAGCGGATCCGGGCCATCCTGGACCACCTCGGCCACCCCGAGCGCGGCCTCCGCGGGGCGCTGGTGGCGGGCACCAACGGCAAGGGGTCGACCTGCGCGTTTCTGGCCTCGATCCTGGGCGCGGCCGGGCTGCGGGTGGGCCTGATGCCCAAGCCGCACTTGAGCAGCTACCGGGAGCGCGTCCAGCTCGGCTCGCGGCCGATCTCGGAGGCGGACTTCGCATCTGCGCTGGAGGCGCTCCTGCCCCACCTGGAGGCGGTCGCCGGCGACCTCGGACCCCCGACCGAGTTCGAGATCCTGACCGCGCTGGCCCTCAGCTACCTGGCCCCGCGGGCGGACAGGCTGGTCTGCGAGGTCGGCATGGGCGGGCGCCTGGACGCCACCAACGTGCTCGACCTGGGGGTGGCGGTGATCACCAACGTGAGCCTCGACCACGTCCAGCACCTGGGCCCGACGGTGGCGGCGATCGCGGCCGAGAAGGCCGCCATCATCAAGCCCGGCAACCTGGCCGTCACCGGCTGCCGAGGCCCGGAGCTGGCGGTCGTGGAGGCAGCCGCCGCCGCGGCCGGCGCCAGCCTCTGGCGGCTGGGCCGCGAGCTCCAGCTGGAAGCCCGCTGGCGGGGCTGGGAGGGTTCCGAGATCGACCTCCGGGGGCCTGGGTTCGAATACCGGCGGCTGCCGGTTCCGCTGCTGGGCATGCACCAGGCCGAGAACGCGGCGCTGGCCGTCGCCGCCGCCCGGGCGCTGGGCGATGTTACACGTGTAACCGAGGTCCGCCGGGGGCTGGCCGGCACCCGCTGGCCCGGCCGTCTGGAGGTGGTCGCCGAGCGGCCGCGGCTGCTCCTGGACGGCGGCCACAACCCGGACGGGCTCGACCGCCTGCTCGCCGACCTGCGGCGCCTGATCGGCGCCGCCCGGCTGGTGGTCGTCTTCGGGTCCATGGCCGACAAGGACCTGCCCGCCCTCCTCGAGCGCCTGCACGCCATGGAGCCGGCGAAGGTCTTCTTCACGGCCGCCGCCAGCGCTGGGACCCGGGCCGCGGACCCCGCCCTGCTGGCCAGCCTCTACGGAGCCGGGGGCGAGCCGGTCACGCCCTCCGCGGCCGCCCTGGCGAACGCCCGCCGGCTGGCGGGAGACGAGGGGACGGTGCTCGTCTGCGGCTCGCTCTACCTGGTGGGCGAGCTGCGAGCCTGGCCAGCAGAGCCGGCAGATCCCGGATCGACTGCAGCGTGAAGTAGGCACCCGCGGGCGCTTCGGCCAGCTCGTGCGCCCAGGTCACGTGGTAGGGGATGTGCACCGCCCGCCCGCCCACGGCCAGGACCGGGATCACGTCCGAGCGCAGCGAGTTCCCCACCATGAGGAAGGCGTCCGCCCGCACGCGCCACCTTCTCAGCAGCCGCCGGTAGGCGGCCGGGTCCTTCTCGGAGAGGATCTCGATCCGCCAGAAGCGGCCGGCCAGGCCCGAGCGCGCCAGCTTGCTCTCCTGGTCGAAGAGGTCGCCCTTGGTCACCAGCGCCAGCCGGTGCCCTCGGCCCAGCTGGTCCAGGACATCGGCCACTCCGTCCAGCACCTGGACCGGCTGCCGGAGCATCGCCTTGCCGGCCTCCAGGATGGCCTCGATCTCGGCTCCCGTCACCCTCCCCCCGCTGACCTCGATCGCGGTCTCGACCATGGAGAGCGTGAAGCCTTTGATGCCGTATCCGAAGAGCTCCAGGTTGCGGCGCTCGGTGGCGGCCAGGCGCCGGTCCAGCTCCTCGCCCGGGGCGTAGGGACGCAGCAGCTCGCGCAGCCGTTCCTGGGTGAGGTTGAAGAGCGACTCCGAATGCCAAAGGGTGTCGTCCCCGTCGAATCCGACGACCGTCGGACTAGCGACCGTCGGGCGCGATGATGCCGCTCGTCCGCCGGACCTCGAGCCCGCGCTCCTGCAGGCCGTCGATCAGCCGGTTGAGGCCGATCGAGTCCATCGCCATGTGGCCGGCGATGACCAGGTTGGCGCCGGCCGGAGCCGCCTGCTGCAGCTGGCGCAGGTCGTCCTCGTCGATGTGCATGGCGATGATGGTGCTCACGCCGGCGTCGAAGTAGGTCTTGAAGACCGAGAACCCGCCGTTGGTGCCGCCTGCCATCGCCACCACGTAACGCCCGACCGGGTTCTCGGGCTCGCCGATCCACGCCTCCGGCTGGAAGAGCGAGCCGCGCACCTCCGGGATCTCAGCCAGAGCCTGCAGCAGGTCACCGACCTGGGAGTCCTCGCTGACGCGCTGCGTCAACCAGCGCTGGACGAAGGCGCGGGACACGATGTCCGGCGGCAGGTGGATGTTCAGCAGCGGGAGCCCGATCAGACGCGCCGTGTCCAGTACGCGGTTGTAGTTGGAGACATGCCGCCGCCGCCCGCGCTTGCGGATCCGCGCCGCCACCGCGGCGCGCGCGATCGGCTCCGCGACCCCGGCCTCGGCCATCTGGTCGACCATGCCCCACATCACCTGCGCGAAGCGGGCCACCGGGTTGCCGCCGATCGGATGGTGGGCGACCACCACGTCGAACCCCGCATCGCGCGCGAAGAGCAGCTCGCCGACCTCGACGTCGATCCCGAACAGCGCCCGCCGGAGCCCCGACCCCGGGATGTAGATTGCGGAGTCGGCCGGCACCTCGCTCAGACCGGCCTGCTCGAGGGCGACCGCCATGATCTGCTCGGTGTCCAACCGGCCCATCTTACGGGGAGGCCTTTGAGCGCCGGCAGCGCGCCGTCGAGCCGCCTGGTGCGCGCCTTCGGGTATCCGTTTCAGGGCGGCTTCCGCTGGAGCTGGGTGGCCGGACCGCTCTGCGTCCTGCTCCTGCCGCTGGGCGCCGTTCCCCTGCTCGGCTACTCGGTGGAGGCGGTGCGCGCGTCGGCGGCCGACCCGGCGGCGCCGCCGCCGCCCTGGCGCCTGGCCCCCCGGCAGCTCGCCGACGGCGCCCTGGTGGCGCTGGCGGTGGCCCTCTTGACCGCGCCCTTCGCCGCCCTCTGGTGGCCGGCCGCCTCGGGCGTGCTGGCGCTGCAGCTCTGGCCCCAGCGCGACCCCTTCCTGGACCGCCTCTACGCGCTCACCCTGGCCGGCTCCCCGCTCGCCCTGCCCTGGGGCCTGCTCCTGCTGGCGGTGATGCCCCCCGCCACAGCTCGCCTCGCGCAAGGCGGGGTCCGCGACTTCCTCGACCTCGCCGCCGGCTTCCGGCTCCTGCGCCGCCGCTTCCAGACCTGGAACCTGGTCGCGGCCGGGATCGTGACTGGCTGGGCACTGGGGCTGGCCGGCTCCGCCCTCTGCGGCGCCGGCGTCCTGCCCGGCGTCTTCTACGCCATCCTTGTCTCCGCTCATGCCACCGCCGCGCTCGTCGCCGAGGATCCACCCGCTGGGTGACGCGGCGGCCCTGGTCGACTTGGGCCGCCGCCTGGACACCGCCCTCAACACGCGCTGCCTCCACCTGGCGGCGGCGCTTCGCAAGCACCACGCGGTCAGGGAGGCGATCGCCGGCTACGCCAGCGTGGTCGTGCACTACGACCCCGAGCAGATCTCCTTCCGAGGGCTGTCGGCGGCGGTCAGGAGGCTGGCCGGCCTGCGGGCCAGGGCGGCGCCGGTCGGGCGCCTGCACCGCATCCCGGTCGCCTACGACGGACCCGACCTGGAGGCGACCGCGGACGCGCTCAAGCTCGAGGTCAGGGAGCTGGTGCGGCTGCACACCGCGCCCTACTACCGGGTCTTCATGGTCGGCTTCGTGCCCGGCTGGGCCTACCTGGGCCCGCTGGACCCGCGCCTGGAGCTGCCGCGGCGCCGGGTGCCGCGGACCTCGGTGCCGGCGGGATCGGTCGCCATCGCCGGCCTCCAGACCGGCGTCTACCCGCTGCCGACCCCGGGCGGCTGGCACCTGATCGGCACCACCAGCGTGCCCATGTTCCTGCCCCAGAGCGACCCGCCGTCCCTCCTGCGGCCCGGCGACCGCGTGCGCTTCTTCGCCAGCGCCGGATGAGCGCCGAGGCGGCCCTTCGGGTTTTGAAGCCGGGTCCCTTCAGCCTGGTTCAGGACCTGGGCCGCCCCGGCCACCGGCTGGGCGGCGTCCCCGAGGGCGGCGCCATGGACCGCTTCGCCCTGGTGGCGGCCAACCTGCTGGTGGGCAACCCGGAGGGCGCCGGCGCCCTCGAGTGCGCCCTCGGGGGGCCGGACCTGGTGGCGCTGCGCCCCTGCCTGGTGGCGATCACCGGCGCCGACTTCGCGCCCAGCGTCAACGGCCAGCCGGTGGCGGGCTGGACCAGCCACTTCCTGGCGCCCGGCGACCAGCTGACCTTCAGCGGCCGCCGCCAGGGGGCCCGCTGCTACGTCGGCGTGGACGGAGGCCTGGCCGGCGACCGCTGGCTGGGCTCGGTCGCGACTTACCTGCTGGTGCGGCGCGGCGGGGTCGAGGGCCGACCGTTGAAGGCCGGGGACGAGCTGGGCCGCGCCGGCCCCGGTGTGCGGCCGGCGGTGGCGGGCCGCTTCCTGCCTCCGGCGGGCCGCCCCGCCTACGCCAGCCCCGCCCGGCTGGCGGCGGTGCCCGGTCCCCACCTGTCGAGGCTCAGCCCGGCCTCCCGGCGCGCGCTCTTCCGGGAGTCGTTTCGGGTCAGCCGGGACGCCGACCGGATGGGCTTCCGGCTCGAAGGTCCGCCGCTGGAGATCACCGGCCCGGAACTGCTGTCCTTCGGCCTCGCCGGCGGCTGCCTGCAGGTCCCCGCCTCCGGGCAGCCGATCCTGCTCATGGCCGACCACCAGACCGCCGGCGGATATCCGGTGGTGGCCGGCGTGGCCCGGGCCGACCTTCCGCTGGCCGCGCAGCTCCTGCCCGGCGACGAGCTGCGTTTCGAGAAGTGCGGCGTCGAGGAGGCCCACCAGCGCTGGCGCCGGCTGCGCGCCGGCCTGGAGACGCTGCGGAGTTAGCGGGCTGCTAGCAGGCTAGCTCTTGCGAGCGGCCTTGCGTTGCGGCCGGCGAGCCACCTTCTGGGCCTCGGCGATCACGAGGTCGAAGTCAGGCAGCGGCTGCTCCTGCGAGCGGACCCAGCGCCAGCGAACCACCCCCTCGGGGTCGAGGATGAAGACCGTGCGCATCGGCATCCCCGAGTAGTTCTTGACGTCGTCCCGGCGCACGCCCCACTCGCCCACGACCTTCCGCTCGAAGTCGGCGAGCAGCTCGAAGGGCAGCCCGCCGAGCTCCTCCGCGAAGGCCCGGTGGCTGAAGACGGAGTCCACGCTGATCGCGTACAGCCCCAGCCGGGACCGCTCGATCTGTTCGTGCCGGGACCGAAACTCGGTCAGCTCGGTCTTTCAACCGGGGGTGAAGTCGAGGACGTAGAAGGCGATGATGGTCGCCCCGTGCCGGGGCAGGATCTCCGAGAGCCTGACCTCGCTGCCACCGGTGCCGGGCAGCTCGAAGTCCGGCGCCTTCTCCCCAACCTCCAGCATGCGAAAAAAGTGTAGTTGCTCGCGCTCAGCGCTTGAGCGGACCGGTTCTGACGCCCGCCTGGCGCAGGCCCTCCCGGACGGTGTGGACCACCTGCGCCGAGCCCGGTGAATCGCCGTGGACGCAGACCGTGTCGTAGTCGCCCGAGCGCAGCAGGCGCAGCGCCTGCTCAGCTGCCTCCTCGGGGCTGAGCACGGCTCCCTTCTCGGTGCGGGGTCGCAGCCGGCCGTCGGGCAGGTAGGCGCGGTCGGCGTAGCCCTCGCGGTGGCCGGGCACGCCCGCCCGGCGGGCAGCGACCAGGATCTCGAACCCGGGCTGGCCCAGGAGCCCCACCCCGAAGTCGCGCGCCACCCGCGCCAGGGCGTCGGCCGCGGCGGGGTCGGCCTGGCAGCGGTGGTAGAGCGCGCCGTGGACCTTGATGTAGCCCAGGCTGGCGACCGCCGCCAGGGCGCCGACCTGGAACCGCACCAGCTGCTCGATCTCCTCCGGCCTCAGCGGCACCTCGACCCGGCCGAAGTTGGCGCGGTCGTCGTAGCCGGGATGCGCGCCCACCTCGATTCCAAGCTGGTGGCAGCGGCGCACGGTCTCCAGGCTGGCAGTGACGGAGCCGGCGTGGACGCCGCAGCAGACGTTGGCGCTGTCGATCAGAGGCAGGATCTCCGCCTCCGGGCCGGCCGCCTCGCCCAGGTCCGAGTTCAGGTTCACGGGTGCTCGGTCTGCCCGCGCAGGAGCTGCAGCGCATGGCCGAGGACGGGCAGCACCGCCTCCAGCGACTCCAGGGCGCCGCTCCGGCTGCCGGGCAGGCTCAGCAGCAGGGTGTGCTCGCTCACGCCGGCCAGCGAGCGGCTGAGGAGGGCGTTGGGCGTCTTCTGCGCCCCGCGCCGGCGCATCTCCTCGGCCAGCCCGGGCACCTCGTAGTCGAGCAGGCTGGCGGCCGCCTGCGGGGTGACGTCGCGGGGGCCGAGCCCCGTCCCGCCGGTGGTCACCACCAGGTCATAGCCCTGGGCCACCGCCGCCCGCAGGACCTCGACGATCCTCTGCCTGTCGTCGGGCACCACCTGCTTGGGGCCCAGCTCGAAGCCGGCCTGGGCCAGGGCTTCCATCAGGGCGGGTCCGCTGCGATCCTCCATCCGCCCGGCGGAGCTGCGGTCGCTGACCGTCACCACCAGCGCCCGAGCCTTCAGCTCCGCCGCCACGTGCCGCTCTTGCCGCCCGCCTTCAGGAGCAGGCGCACGCCCTCCAGGTGGACGCCGCGCTCCAGGCCCTTGACCATGTCGATCAGGGTCAGCCCGGCCACCGCGGCCGCCGTCAGTGCCTCCATCTCGACCCCGGTGCGCCCGCTGACCTGGACGCGGGTCAGGACACGGACCGCCCCCGCCTCCAGCTCGAAGTCGACCTCCACGCTGTCCAGCGCCAACGGGTGGCAGAGGGGGATCAGCTCGGGGGTGCGCTTGGCGGCCATGATCCCCGCCACCCGGGCGACCCCCAGCGCGTCGCCCTTGTCCAGGCTCGCCGCGCGCAGAGCGGCCAGCGTCTCCGGCGCCATCCGCACCCGGCACTCGGCCACCGCCTCGCGGCGCGTCACCGCCTTGGCGCCCACGTCCACCATGCGAGCGGCCCCGGCCGCGTCCACGTGCGTCAGCCGGCGGCCCTTCGCCTGCGGCACCGCGACAGCATAAGGTTGCTGACCGTGCCCTCCGGGAGCAGCACGCTGGCCGTCGTGTTCGACTACGGGCTGACCCTGGTCAGCTTCAGCTTTCCCCGCGCGGCGCTGCTGCGGATGCTGGAGGGCATGCGGCCGCGGCTGGCGGAGGCGCTGGGCCGCCAGGCGCCCAGCCCGGAAGAGATGCTGGCGCGGGTGCTGCTGCCGCTGGAGGATTCGCTGGGCGGCCGGAGCGAGGACGAGGTGGACTACCTGGAGGTCTACGCAGCCGCCTGGCGGCGGGCCGGCCTGGAGCTGCCGCCCGGACTGGTCTGGGAGCTGCTCGACCGCGAGCAGCGCTGCTGGGACCGCTCGGTGGAGCTGGCCCCCGGCGCGCTGGCGGTACTGGGGCGGCTGCGCGAGCTGGGCGTGCGCAGCGGCGTCTGCTCGAACGCCCCCTTCCCGCCGGCCCTGATGCGGAGGCAGGTCGCCGAGAACGGGATCGGCCCGCTCGCGGACGGGGTCGTCTTCTCCTCCGAGGTCGGCCGCCGCAAGCCGGCGCCCGAGATCTTCCACGCCGTCCTTCGGCAGCTGGACGTCGCGCCCGCGCGCGCTCTCCACGTCGGCGATCGGGTCCGCGAGGACTACGAGGGGCCGCGCCGGCTGGGGATGCAGGCGGTCCTCTGCAGGGCCCTGGCCCGGGAGCCCCTGCCGGACGGCTTGCCGGTCGTGGCCGGACTGGCCGAAGTCGAGCATTTGCTGTGAGCCGCCAGCGGCCTGGCCGCCTCTGGCTCTTCTTCTACGGGCGGCGCCGGCGCGGATTTCCCGCGCTCCTGGCCGGCCTCCTGGCCGTGCTGGTCCTGCTGGCGCTGTCCTTCGCGCTGCCCGGGGCGGCCGACCTCAGCCGCTGGCTGGGACTGCTCCCGCTGGCGCTGGTCGCGCTCCTGGTGCTGGCCGCGCTGGGCGTCGTGCTCTTCGGCGGGCGGCGGAGGCGATGAGCACCGCCGCGCAGCCGGCTCCGACCCCGTTGTCGATGTTGACCACGGTCAGCCCGGTCGAGCACGACTGCAGCATCGTCAGCAGCGCCGCCTCGCCGCTCCCACCGGCGCCGTAACCGCTGGAGACCGGCAGGCCGACCACCGGCCGGTCGACCAGGCCGGCCACCAGCCCGGGCAGGACGCCGTCCATGCCGGCCGCCACCACCAGGACGTCGGCGCCCCAGTCCAGCAGCTCGGCCAGCGGCGCCAGGAAGCGATGCAGGCCGGCGACGCCCAGGTCCGCGACCAGCCGGGCCCGAAGGCCGGCCGCCTCCACCAGCATCCGGGCTTCCTCGGCCGCCGGCAGGTCGCTGGTGCCGGCGGTCAGGATCCCGACCCGCCCCCGGCGCCGAGGCGGGCGGAAGCCGCGGCGGACCACCCGGGCAGCGCCCGCGTAGCGGAGCAGCCGGTGCCCGGCGGCGGCCTGCTCCAGGGCCGGCCAGTGCTCCAGCCCCAGCCGGCTGGCCAGCCCCTGTCCCTGCTCCCGGACCAGCGCCAGCACCAGCTGGGCGACGTCGGCCGGGCTCTTGCCCTCCGCCAGCACCACCTCCGGCAGGCTGCGCCGCGCGTGCCGTCCCAGGTCGAGCCGGGCCCGGCCCCCCAGCTCCAGCAGCTGGGCGCGGCGCAGCTCGGCCTCGGCCTCGGCCTCGTTCAGCTCGCCGGCGCGGAAGCGGCGCAGAACCTCTCTCAACCCACCACCACCCAGAGGTTCCGCTCGCGCGGGCCGTCGAACTCGCAGAGGAAGACCCCCTGCCAGCGACCCAGCTTCAGGTCCGTTCCCAGCACCGGCAGGGTGACGCTGGGGCCGACCAGCACCGCCTTGATGTGGGCGTCGGAGTTGCCTTCTTGGTGCTGCCAGGTGCGCAGGCGCGGCACCACCTCGGCCAGGTGCTGCTGCAGGTCCTGTCCGACCGCGGGGTCGGCGTTCTCGTTCACCGCCACGCCGCAGGTGGTGTGGGGGGAGAAGACCAGGCAGGTCCCCTCCCCGACGCCGGACTTGCGGACCGCCGCCCGCACCTCAGCGGTCACGTCGACCACCTCCTCGCGGCGATGGGTCGTGACCTTGAGCTCGCTCAGCACAGGCCGGCCAGGACCCCGCGCATGCGTGCCCAGTGCGTGCCCGCCCAGTAAACGCGACCGCAGCCCGGGCACTCGGCGTACCGGCTCTGCGTCGCCCGGACGTAGGGCGGCACCCGCTCCGCCACCTGGTCCAGGTCTCGCGGCTCCAGCTCCCGGTTGCACTCCAGGCAGCGGGTGAGCGCCGCGTCCGGCGTCAGCGACAGCTCCTGGACGACCTGGCGCAGCTGGTCGAGGACGCCGTCGTGGCGAAGGAGGACCGACCGCGCCGTCCCGCGGGTGAAGACCCTCCTCTGCAGCAGGTCCCGGTCCCGCGTCAGCAGCACCCGCTCCTCGGCCAGCGCCAGCCTGACCAGCTCGGGGTCCGAAAGGGCCGGCTCGAAGCGGGCGTCGTACCCCAGCGCCCGCAGCCAGCGCGCCAGCCGGCCCACGTTCGAGTCGGCCAGGAAGCGGAGCCCCATGGCCGGATTCTAAGATCGGGCCCGTGACCGAGCCCGACGAGCTGATGCGGCGGCTCCAGGCGGAGGCGGACGGCGCCTACAGCTGGTCGAACGGCCCCGGAGACCGCTACGCGGCCCACAGCCACGCCTACGAAAAGGTCCTCTACTGCGTCCGCGGCTCGATCACCTTCGTGCTCGAGGAGGAGGGGAAGCGCGTCCAGATGGAGCCCGGGGACCGCCTCCTGCTGCCCCCCGGAACCGAGCATTCGGCGGTGGTCGGACCCGGCGGAGTGACCTGCATCGAAGGCCACCGCCAGCCGGGGTCCGGCAGATCGGGAATGGCGTAGTATGGCCGCGGGATGAGCATGCTCGAGTTCATCCGCGATCGCGCCCGCTACTACAACTGCCCGGTCTGTGGCAGGAGCCTGAAGGGCTGCGAGATCCGGATGCTCTCTCACGTCGAGGAGCGGTACACGGTCCAGGTGACCTGCGCCGCCTGCCACGTCACCTTCATCGTCATCCTCGCCATCCAGGGCCCGGTGCCGGAGGCGATCGAACAGGAGGCGCTGGAGGCGGCGGAGGTGGCGGCCGGGCCGGGACCGATCGATACCGATGAGGTCCTCGACGTCCACCTGCTGCTCAAGGACTTCCAGGGCTCGCTGGTCGAGCTCCTGCAGCAGCCCGATCCCAGCCGCTGACGGCGGCGGCGGCCCGCCGCCACGGCGCGCGATCACTGTCCGCCGCATCTACCTGGACGACGCCGGGGGCGCGCCCGTGCTGCTCCAGGTCGGCTCGGCCCTGAAGGAGCTGCCCGAGGGCAATCCCTCAAGCCCCCACGCCGAAGGGCGCGCGGCCCGGGCGGCGCTGGATCGTGCCCGCGACCGGGCCGCGGCGGCGCTGGGCGCGCAGGCCTCCGAGCTGGTCTTTCTCAGCTCGGGCACCGAGGCGGTCAACCTGGCGCTGCTGGGCGCCGGGCGCCGCCTGCCCGCGTCCGCCCGGGTCGTGACCTGGGCCGCCGAGCACCAGTCGGTGCTGGCGGCTGCCCGCCAGCTGGAGGCCGAGGGCCGGGCGGTGACCATCCTGCCGGTCGACGCCGGCGCCCGGGCTGACCCGGACGGGATCCCCGCCGACGCCGGCCTGATCTCGATCGGGCTCGCCAACAACGAGGTGGGCAGCCTGCAGCCGGTGGCGGAGGTGGCGGCTCGGGCCCGCGAGCAAGGCGCGCTGCTCCACCTGGACGCCTGCCAGGGGCCGCGCTGGATGGAGGTCCCGCCGGCCGACCTGACCTCCTTCAGCGGCCACAAGCTGGGAGCTGGGCGCGGGGGTCTGCTCCGGGTCCGGGGAGGGCTCCGCCTGCAGCCCCTGCAGTTCGGCGGGCCCCAGGAGTGGGGCCGCCGCGCCGGTCGCGAGGACGTGGCCGCGGCGACCGCCGTCGCGGTCGCCCTGGAGGTAATAGCCCGCGAGCGCGGGCCCCGGGCCGCAGCCGCCCGGCCGCTCGCCGAGAAGCTTGGTTACACGTGTAACAAAGCCGGCTGGCGCCTTACCGGGCGCGATCCCCGGCTGCCGAACTATGCCAGCGCCGCCTGCGGCCACGCCAGGGGCGAAGACGTCCTCCTGGCGCTCGACCTGGCCGGGGTCGCCGCCTCCAGTGGCTCCGCCTGCGCCAGCGGCTCGCTGGATCCGTCGCATGTGCTGCTGGCCATGGGCCTCTCGCTGGAGGAGGCGCTGGGCAGCCTCCGCCTGACGGTCGGCTACGACACCACCGACGACGACGTGGAGTCGGCGGCCGAGGTCATCGAAGGCGTCCTGGACCGGCTCCACGCGCATGCCTGAGGTCGAGCCCGAGCTGGCGCGGCGCCTGGGGCGGGGGGACGAGGTGATGCTGGCCACCGTGATCCGGCTGGACGGCAGGCCACCGTCGAGGGCAGGCGCCAAGGCCCTGTTCTCCCGCGCCAGCCTCCTGGCCGGCAGCCTGGGCTGCTCCGAGTTCGACGCCGCCGGCCAGGCCGACGCCTCACCTGTCCTCGACGGCGGGCGGCCCACCCTGCACACCTACGGACACGACCTGGGCTCGATCGAGGTCTACCTGGAGCCCTACCCGGCCGCCCCGACGCTGGTGGTGGGGGCCGCGACGCCGGTCGCCGCCGCCCTGCTCCGCTGGGCGCCCGAGCTGGGCTTCCGGACCGTGCTCTTCGAGTCCCGCGCGGAGAAGCTGCGGGACGCCGACTGGCCGGCCGCCACAGTGGCTGGGGGGCTCGACCAGCTGGAGGCAGCCCTGGGCGACGACCTCTACGCCGTGCACACCGACCACGACGCCCCCGACGTGGCCTCGTTCCTGGAGGCCGTCCTGCGCCGCCGCCCCCGCTTCCTGGGCCTGATGGGCAGCCGCCGCCATACCGGCCATCACCTGGAGGCGCTGGAGAGGCGCGGCCTGCCCGCCGAGGCCGTCGCCCACGTGCGCAGCCCGGTCGGAATCGACCTGGCCGCCAGCACGCCGAATGAGATCGCGCTCTCCATCTTGGCCGGGCTGGTCGCGGCCCGCCGGGGCGGCGGCGCGGGTTGGATGGACACGCCTCGATAGGGAGATTGGAAGCCGCCGGCCCGCCCGCATAATCAGGGGCCGCATGCCCATCCAGCCGGGAGTCAAGCTGGGCGCCTACGAGGTCCAGGACTTCATAGGCCGGGGCGCCATGGGCGTCGTCTACCGCGCTTACCACGAGCAGCTCGCCCGCACGGCCGCGGTCAAGGTTCTGCAGTCGCTCGCCCCCGATCCCGACGCGGTCGCCCGCTTCCGGCGCGAGGCACAGGCGATCGCGCGCATGCGGCATCCGAACATCCTCAACGTGTTCGACTTCGGGGAGTTCGAAGGGACGCCGTACATGGTGGTCGAGTACGTCCCCGGCGGGTCCCTGGCCGAGCGCGTCAGGCGCCAGGGCGCGCCGGAGGCCGGGCAGGCGATCAAGCTGCTGCGGGGGATCGCGGAGGGCCTCGACTACGCCCACTCCCAGGGCGTCATCCACCGGGACGTCAAGCCCGGCAACGTCCTTCTGGCCCGGGACGACTCGCCTGTGCTGGCCGACTTCGGGCTGGCCAAGCTCCTGCAGTCGGCCTCCGTGAAGACCGTCAGCGGGGTGACCACCGGGACGCCCGCCTACATGGCACCCGAGCAGGTGACGGGCAGCGCCGTCGGCCCGCCGGCCGACCACTACGCGCTGGCCACCATCGCCTACGAGCTCCTCTGCGGCCGGCTGCCTTTCCAGGGCGACGGGGTGATGGAGATCCTGTACGCCCACGTGCACAACGATCCACCGCCGCCGTCCAGCATCCGCCCGGAGCTG
>DATGVT010000069.1:0-4228 GCA_035300005.1 Candidatus Acidiferrales bacterium | reverse complement strand
AGATGATTACCGTGTTCTTCTCGTAGCCGATCTCGACCAGCGACTGCAGGTAGCGGAGCTGGAGGGCCGCTGGCTGCGAGGAGATCACCCGGGCCGCGTTAGCCAGGGTCTGGGAGGCCAGGAACTCACCCTCGGCGTTGATGATCTTGGCCCGCTTCTCCCGCTCGGCCTCTGCCTGCTTGGCCATCGCCCTCTGCATGGACGACGGCAGCTCGACGTCCTTGATCTCCACCACGCTGACCTTGATGCCCCAGGGCTCGGTCTGCTCGTCGATGATCTTCTGCAGGGTCTGGTTGATCTTCTCCCGCTGGGCGAGCAGGTCGTCGAGGCTGGACTGGCCCAGCACCGCCCGCAGCGTGGTCTGTGCGATCTGGGAGGTGGCGTTGATGAAGTTCAGCACCCGGGTGACCGCGGCGCGCGCGTCGACCACCTGGAAGTAGATGACGGCGTTGACCTTGATGGTCACGTTGTCCAGGGTGATGACCTCCTGGGGCGGAACCTCGAGCGTGATCACGCGGAGGTCGATCTTGACCAGGCGGTCGATGCCGAAGGGAAAGATAAGGAAGAGGCCCGGACCCTTGAGGCTGATCAGACGGCCCAGGCGGAAGACGACGCCGCGCTCGTACTCGGCCGCGATCCGGATGCTGGAGACGGCCACGACCAGGATCAGGACGAGCAGGATCCCGAGCGGGATGAGTATGGCTCCGATCACGTCGTCTTCTCCTTTGCCGCCAGCTCAGCCTCGCTGAGCGGCGCCACCTCCAGCTGTAGGCCTTGCCGCCGCACCACTCGGACCGGAGCGCCGGCCGCGATGGCGCCGCCGCTCGAGAAGCCCTTCCAGAGGACACCGCCCACCGCCACCAGGCCCTCGGGCGCCAGCTGCTCCCGGGTCTCCCCGTGGCTGCCGATCAGGGCCTCGGAGCCGGCGAATGGGGTCCTCCGCCGGGCGGCCAGGACGCGCCTCACCATCAACACGAAGAAGATGACCGTGAGGAGGGCGGCGGCGGCGATGACGAAGGGGTTGAGGCCGAGCCCGACCGGACCGGTGTCGATCAGCAGCGCGGAGCCAAGGACGAGCGCGATCAGGCCTCCGGCCGTCAGCACGCCGTGGGTGGCGGCCTTGACGTCTGCGATGAAAAGGCCGATGGCGAATGCGATCAGCAGCACGCCGGCTATGTTGACCGGCAAGCTGGTGAAGGCGACCAGCGCCAGGATCGCGCAGATGACCCCGGCCACGCCGGGCAGGATCGCTCCCGGTGTCGTCACCTCGGCGATCAGGCCGTAGATGGCGACCAGCATCAGCAGATAGGCGACGTTGGGATCGATGAGCGCGTGCAGCAGCTCCTGCCAGGCCGACATCGGGAGGTCGTTGACCTGGGCGCCGGCCGTGTGCAAGGCGACCTCCTGACCGCTGGGGCGCCGCAGGCTGCGGCCGTCCAGAGCCTGGAGCAGCTGGCCGAAGTCGCGGGCGATGAGGTCGGCGACGCCCAGGTGGACTGCTTCTTCGGCGCCGACGTTGGCGCTCTGGCGCACAGCCTGCTCGGCCCAGTCGGGGTTGCGGCCGTGCATCTGGGCCAGGCTGCGGATGCGGGTGACGGCGTCGTTGAGCACCTTCTGGCCGAGGTCGCCGCCGAGGTCGGTGCCGCTGGAGCTGATCGGGTGCGCCGACCCGAGGTTGGTGCCGGGGGCCATGGCCACCAGATCGGCCGCCTGGGCGATGAAGAGCCCGGCCGAGTCTGCCCTGGCGCCGGCCGGGGCCACGTAGACGACGATCGGGACCGGCGAGTTCAAGAATCGGCCGACGATCTCATCCATCGAGGTGGAGATGCCGCCGGGCGTGTCGGTGACGACGATGAGGGCGGTGGCGCCGTCGGCGTTGGCCCGGTCGACCGCCGCTCCCAGGTAGCTGGCCGAGATGGAATTGACGATGCCGCTGAGGTACGCGCGATCCACGACCGCGGCACCGGCATGAGCCGGCCGCGGCAGCGCCAGGAGCACTCCCCAGAGCACTGCGGCGGCGCTTTTGAAGAAGCGCCGGGCGGGCATGCGGCGAGTATAGATCGGCTTCGAATCGGCCCTTCCAGCCGAAGCCGGCCGGCAATTGTTACACGTGTAACATCGGGCCGGGTCCGTCCTCGGCGGGGCTCTTCGAGCCATCGATATGATTAGGCGGAAGTGGCGCCCCGACCAATAGGCTGGGGGCCCGGGGAGAAGCCGGCACCGGGTGATGACCTGGCTCAGGCGGAGCGCTTCCGGACCCTTGTCGAACGAGCCCGCCGCCAGCCTCCGCTCCGGGCCGGTGAGCAGGAGGCCCTGATCGAGCAGGCGGCTGCCGGCAGCACGCCTGCTCGGCAGCGGCTCTTCGATTCCCAGGTGCAGATGCTGGTCGGGCGGGGGGCGGCCCACCGGGACCAGGGCCTGTCCCTGGAAGACCTGGTCCAGGAGGCGACGGTCGCGTTCATGGCGGCGATCGACGCCTACGCTGCCTCCGGGCGAGGCGACTTCGACGCCTATGCGGCGGAGCGCGTCGACCAGGGCCTGGAGTCGGCGGTGCAAGCCGAGCGGTCCGCGGTCGCCAACACCACCCGGCTGCTCCGGGACGCCGGGGACTTCGATCGCGTCCAGGCCCTGCTGAGGAGAACCCTGGGCCGCCCAGCGACGGACCCCGAGGTGGCCGAAAAGCTGGAGTGGACCGCGGGCCGGGCCGGCGCCGTCCGCGGGCTGGTGGACCACGCCAGGCGCCGCCACGACGAAGAGATCCTTGCCTATCTCGAGCCCCGCGACTCTGACGGGTTACCTGACGCGCGTGAGGGCTGAGCGAACCCCGCTCTACGACCGCCACCTGGCGCTGGGCGGCCGGCTCGTCAACTTCGGTGGCTGGGAGCTGCCGCAGCAGTTCACCAGCATCAAGGACGAGCACCACGCCGTCCGGACTCGGGCCGGACTGTTCGACATCAGCCACATGGGCCGGGTCGAGGTTGCGGGCGCCGCGGCCCAGGCCTTCCTGCAGGGGCTCTTCACCAACGACCTCGACCGGCTGGAGCCCGGGCGGGCGCAGTACACGCTGATGTGCAACGAGGAGGGCGGCATCCTGGACGATCTGGTCGTCTATCGGCGGGCTCCAGAGCGCTACCTGGTGGTGTTCAACGCGGCCAACCGGGAGCGGGACCTGGCCTGGACCAGGGCTCACGCGCCGGGCGGCGTCGAGATCCGGGACCGCACGTTCGAGCTGAGCCTGGTCGCTCTCCAGGGCCCCCAGGCGGCTGAGCTTCTCCCCAGCCCGGATGCGGGCGAGATCGGCTACTTCGGGCTGCGGGAGGGCGAGGTGGCCGGAGTCAGGGCCCTGATCTCGCGCACCGGTTACACCGGCGAGGACGGCTTCGAGCTCTTCGTGGACGCCGACCAGGTCGTCGCGACCTGGGACCGGATCCTGGCGTCGGGCCAGGTGGCTGCCTGCGGTCTGGGCGCCCGCGACGCCTGCCGCCTGGAAGCCGGCCTCCGCCTCCACGGGCAGGACATGGACGAGTCCACCAATCCGTACGAGGCGGGCCTGGGCTGGACGGTGAAGCTGCAGAAGGGCGAGTTCGTGGGCCGGAAGGCGCTGGCGGAGGTCAAGGCCGGCGGCCCCGCCCGGGAGCTGGTCGGCCTGAAGGCGCTCGACCGCTCCATCCCGCGCCACGGGATGGCGGTCGCCAGGGACGGCCGGCAGGTGGGCGAGGTGACCAGCGGCACCTACAGCTTCTGGCTCAGCCAGGGGATCGCCATGGCGCGGGTCAGGGCAGGCAGCGCTCCCCTGGGGGCCAGGGTCCGGCTGGAGGTCCGCGGACAGCCCGCTCCCGCGGAGGTGGTGAGCATGCCGTTTTACCGCGGCTCGGTCAGATCCCCGGCGGCCAGCAGATCTTAGGAGGGCCTTGGAGTGGGGGAGCGGCGCTACAGCGAGACTCACGAATGGGTGGTGGTTGACGGGCGGACCGCCACGGTGGGCATCACCGACTACGCTCAGGCACAGCTCGGGGACGTGGTCTTCCTGGAGCTGCCCAAGAAGGGGGCCAAGGTGGCGCCGGGCGACAGCTTCGGTGTGATCGAGTCGGTCAAGGCCGCCTCCGACCTCTACGCCCCAGTGGCGGGGACGGTGGTCGAGGTCAACGAACGCCTGGCCCAGAACCCGGAGCTGGTCAACGCCGACCCCTACGGAGAAGGCTGGATGATCCGGGTCGAGATGGAAGGC
>DATGVT010000068.1:0-2542 GCA_035300005.1 Candidatus Acidiferrales bacterium | reverse complement strand
CCGGAGCCGGTGTGCTCAGTCCGGAAGACATGCGTCTCCTGGCCGATGCCGCGCGAGAAGCGCTCCAGGGTGCCGAGGTCACCCTGGCCGGGCAGCAGCAGGCGAGCTCGGCAGTTGTTCCAGACCGTGCGCGCCTGCTCGCGGCCGTAGAGGTCCTCCAGCTGGGCCAGGTCGTGCAGGCAGAGCAGCGCCTGGATGCCCTGGCCGGGGCCGGTGGAGACATAGGCCGCCAGGCGGGGGATGCGGGCGAAGTTGGCCAGCTCGTCCAGCGCCAGGAGAAGCCGCGGCTCGAGGACCCCGCCCTGCTTGCGGGCGCGGGCCGACGCCCGCCTGAGCACGGTCTGGATGAGGGCCGTGAAGAGCGGCCGGCAGCGCTCGGCGTCCTCCGCCGGCGCCACTAGGTAGAGGGAGCCACCCTCTTTGAGAAAGAGGTCGACGTCGAGCTGGTCTGGGCCGTTGCGGGTGGCGCGCGCCACCCGCTCGTCGATCCAGAGCGAAAGGCAGGCACGGGCGGTGGAAGCGACCGAGCCGCCCTCCCTATCGGGGGTGCTGGCGTAGGCCAGGAAGAGCTCGGCGGAGGTGTGGTCCTTGGCCTCCTGCGCGAGGCCGGCGTACTCGCTCTGGGGCGTGATGTTCAGGCGCGTCAGCAGGGAGCGCAGGTCGCCCTTTTCGGCGTGCTCTTTGAGCAGTAGGGCGGTCAGCAGGCTGGAGGCGGAGAGGTACCAGTGCAGCGCCTCGCCGCGCTTGCCCTCGGCGGTGAAGAGGTCCGCCAGCTCCGCGGCGACGGCGGCGCCGGTGGCCTCGGCGACCGGGTTCCAGGTCGCCGCCCTGAGGCCCAGGCGCTGGGCCCAGCCCAGGTCTTCGTCCAGGGGTGCGAAGACCCAGACCGGACCCAGGCGGGCGCGATGCTGCGCGGTCAGGGTGACCAGCTCTTCCTTGGTCGAGGTGGCGACCACGGCCCCCCGCCAGGCCATCAGGGTGGGCACCACCAGGGTCGAGGTCTTGCCCGAGCGCTGGACCCCGAAGGCGAGCAGGTTGTCCTCCCGCGGGCCCTGCAGGACCTTCCCGCCCAGCCAGCCGAGGACGATGCCGTCGGGAGCCATCCGCCGGGCAGAGCTGCGGCGGCCGAGGAGGCGCCACTCGCGACGATGGGCCCAGCGGCTGCTGCCGTGGCTGTCTGGCGCGGCGGACCTCCCCAGCCAGCGCTGCGCAGCCAGCGCAACCAGCAGGAGCGTCAGGCCGAGGACCAGCGAAGCCGTCATCAGCGGCTCCAGCCGCGGTCTCGGCGCTGGGCTTCCACCGCCTCCCTCTCGGCCTCCCAGCGATAGCGGCTGGCCAGCCGGCGAAGAGCCCGGCGGTAGCCGAAGAGCACGCTCCGGCTGTGCACGCGCTGGGGCGAGCGCGTGTCAGGGCGCCGGTGGGGAGCCGGCGCCCAGCGGACGCGGGCAATGGTAGTTCCTTCTCGCCGGCGAACATCAGCAGGCGGCCGAGGGCCATCAGGCCGCCGCGACGCGACCCCTGGCGGCTGTGCCTGGTGCTGCCGCTGCAGCTCCAGCTCCAGGGCCAGCGCCTCCTTCATGCGGGCCAGCCGGGGCCGCGTCAGCATCACTCCGCGGAAGCCGCCTGAGGGCAGCTCCCGCCTGACCGCCACCACCAGGTGGACGTGGGGGTGGGCGGTGTTGCGGTGCTCGGCGGCGATCCAGCGCAGCTGGCCGCCGACATCACCTTCCAGCTGCTCCATGACGGCCTGGGTCAGCCGGCGCAGGTCCAGGCCCTCCGCTCGCTCGGGCGAGAGCACGAAGCGGTAGACCGCCCGCCGGCGGTCGACCAGCTGGCCGTCGGAACCACGCACCAGCTGTGGCCGGGTCCCCGCCACTGACCGGGCGGCAAAGAGCGCCAGCTGGCGGCGCTCCTCGTCGCCGACCAGGCCTGTGCGGTCGAAGAGCCGGGCCCGGGACGCCGCCCGGTCCCGGTGGGCGACGTACTTCAGGAGCCCCGCCACCTGGGGATCAGGCTCGGCTTCCTCCTCCTGGTGCCGGTCCCGGTAGTGGATGTAGCGGAGGAAGCCGCCCACCGCCCGCCCCAGGGCGCCGGGCGCCGCCACCGCCGTGTACTTCACGGCCAGGATGCAGCGGTCGCCCATCAGCTCTCCTCGCCCGCTAGCTCCCGCCGGAGACTGGCCAGGCGGGCCTCGGCCGCCGCCACCGCCAGCTCCCGCAGCTGGGCCGAGCGGGCGCTGCCGCCGGGGACGATGGTCTCCAGCAGCTTGAGTGCGTGCTCGGCCGCGACCAGGGCCGCCAGCGCGGGCGACGAATCAGCCTCGGCCGCGATGCCCAGCGTGCGCGCGAGCGCCTCGCGCACGACCGCACTCAGGCTCTGGTCGTGCTCCCGGGCCCAGCGCCGGAGCTCAGCCTGCTGGGCAAAGGAGAGGTGGACGCGGAGCAGAACGCCGTAGCGCCTGGCCTGCGGGGACCTGCTCGACATGGGACCTCCTCAACGGGACTCGGGCTTTTTTGGCCCTACCTCCCTTAAGCGGTGCGAG
>DATGVT010000067.1:0-3245 GCA_035300005.1 Candidatus Acidiferrales bacterium | reverse complement strand
GAGATCGACGCGCTCGCGGCCGAGCGCTTGAGCAGCGGCCGCCTGGCGGCCGGTCCGGCCCCGCTCCCTAGCTAGCCCGCGCCCCGTCGCGCGCGGGCGTCCTCATGCATACCTATCTCAAACTGGGGAGTTGCAAGCATGAAAGTCGACAAGGTCGACGCCGAAGACCTCGGCTATGTCAAAGAGATCACCAAGATGTCAATCGACTTCGATCGCTGGTACACCGACGTCGTCCGCAAGGCGGAGATCGCGGACTGGACCGGCATCCGCGGCTGCATGGTCGTCCGCCCCTACGGCTACGCGATCTGGGAGAACATCCAGCGCGCCTTCGACGACCTGATCAAGTCCAGCGGGCACGAGAACTGGGCCTTCCCGCTGCTGATCCCGCGGAGCAACCTGCTGAAGGAGGCCGAGCACATCGAGGGCTTCGCGCCCGAGGTGGCCTGGGTGACGCGGGCGGGCGGGGACATGGAGGAGCTGGAGGAGCCGCTGGCGATTCGGCCCACCAGCGAGACCATCATCGGCCCGCTGGTGAAGCGCTACATCCAGAGCCACCGTGACCTGCCCAAGCTGACCAACCAGTGGTGCAGCGTGTTCCGCTGGGAGATGCGCTCGCGTCTGCTGCTGCGGACGCGCGAGTTCTGGTGGCAGGAGGGTCACACCTTCCACGCCACCGCCGACGAGGCAAGGGACGAGGTCTATCTGATCCTGGACTACTACCGGCAGATCGCCGAGGACTGGCTGGCGGTGCCGGTGCTCGTGGGCCGGAAGAGCGAGTCGGAGAAGTTCCCGGGCGCCGTGTACACGACCAGCATCGAGGGACTGATGCGCGACGGCCTGGCCCTCCAGATGGGCACCTCGCACTTCTTCGGCCAGAACTTCAGCACCGCCTACGACATCGCCTTCACCAACCAGGAAAACCAGCGCGAGCTCTGCTACACGACCTCCTGGGGGATGTCCACCCGGACCGTCGGTGGGCTGGTGATGGCCCACGGTGACGACGGCGGGCTGGTGATGCCGCCCAGAGTCGCGCCGGTCCAGGTGGTGACGGTCCCGATCTTCTTCAACGACTCCGACCGCATGGGGGTCGAGGCCTTGGTCGAGGACTACGCCCCGCGGCTGCAGAAGGCCGGCATCCGGCACCGGGCCGACTGGCGGGACGAGCGCCCGGGCGACAAGTTCAACCACTGGGAGCTGAAAGGCGTGCCGCTGCGGCTGGAGGTGGGCCCGCGCGACGTCGCGGCCGGCCGCGTAACGCTGGTCGACCGCCTGACGCGGCAGAAGACGCCGGTGCCGGTCGAAGGCCTCGAAAAGCGGTTGGCGGACGAGCTGGAGGGATTCCAGCGGCGGCTGTTCGAGCGGGCGCAGCGGTTCGTGCAGGAGAACAGCTTCGAGGTCTCGACCCTGGAGGAGCTGATCGCTCATTTCAAGACCGGGACCGGCTTCGTGTGGGCGCCCTGGTGTGGCGACGCCGCCTGCGAGGCCAGGGTCAAAGCCGAGACCGGAGCCACGACGCGGGCCTTTCCGGAGAACGAGCACGCCTCTGGCAAGTGCCTGGTCTGCGGCCGGCCGGCGAAGCACCGGGTGGCGTTCGCCAAGGCTTATTGATCCGCCCGGCGAGGGTCGACGACGCCGAGGCGATCGCCCGCCTCCATGTCCGCTCCTGGCAGGCCGCCTACCGCGGGATCGTGTCTGACGAGTTCCTGGACTCCATGTCGGTCGACCAGATGGCGTCGCGCTGGCGGCAGCGGCTGGAGGAGGCGGCGACGCCGACGCTGGTCACCGAGCGGGGAGGCGAGGTCGTCGGCTTCGCTCACGTGGGCCCGAGCCGCGACGATCCGGACTCTGGCCGCGGCGGCGAGCTGTACGCGATCTACCTGGAACCTTCGGCCTGGGGCCTGGGCCTGGGCCGGGACCTGCTCGCCGCCTCCCGCCAGAAGCTGGCCGAACTCGGGTTCCAAGCGGCAATGCTGTGGGTGCTGCGGGACAACGAGCGTGCCCGCCGCTTCTACTTCGCGGACGGCTGGCGTCTGGACGGGGCCGAGAAGCCTATCTCCATCGGCGGCAGCGAACTGGTCGAGGTGCGCTACCAGCGGTCGATCCAGGCTACGTAGGTCACGACCCGCCCGTTGATCTCGCGAGCCGCGGCCTCGCCCTTCACCTCGTGGCCCCAGCCGCGCAACAGCTCGCCCAGCGGCTCGGCGTTCGGCTGGGGCCGGCGCGAACTGCCGTAGCTGCAGACGATCAGCCGGCCGCCGGGCAGCAGCACGTCGTCGAAGAGGCGCTGCACGAGCTCGCGCTGCCGGTGCTCGGGCACGTAGACGAGCTCGGTGCGGACGTAGTCGAAACGGTGGGGCGGCCGCCACTCGAGGGCGTTGCTCACGAAGATGCGGTCGGCCCATTGCGGCAGCCGCGACCGGGCCAGGGTCGCCAGCCGGTCTGAGAAGTCGAGCCCGTAAGGCTCCAGGCGTAGATCTTTTGCCGTCGCCCAACCCACCAGGCTCTCCATCAGGTGGCCGCTGGCGCAGCCGACGTCGAGGAACGTGCCGCCGCGGTCGACGGCGTCCAGGATCACGCGCCGGGCCCGCTCCCAGGCGGCTTCGTCGCGGCTGAAGCCCGACTGGGCCCGAGGGTTGTCGCCGGCCAGGTAGGCGCTCTCAAGCAGCAGGCGCAGCTCGTCGTACCAGGCCCGCTCTGCGGCCGGGGTCACGGCCCTCGCCCGGCCGGCGGCTGCGCCAGCACCTTGCCGTCCCTCTGGACCAACCGCCAGCCGCCCTCGTGGACCAGCGTGTGGTGCCGCTGGCAGAGCAGGACCATCCGGTCCACGTTGGTCTTGCCGCCCAGCACCCAGTCATCGAGATGATGGGACTCGCACCAGTCCGCCGGGCGGTCGCAAGCGGGAAAGCCGCAGCCGCCGTCCCGCACCGCCAGCGCCTTCTTCTGCCGCTCGGTGGCTAGCCGCCGAGCCCGTCCCATCTCCAGCGGGTTGCCCTGGGGGTCCAGACGGAGCAGGGTCACCGAGCCGTCGCAGGCCAGCCGGCGGGCGGTGGCACCGCTGAGCGGGGTGCCGTCCTCCAGCCGGGCGGCCGGCGCCCCCGGCTCTCCGCGCAGGGTCTCCTCGCGCACGATCACGGTCAGCTGCGCGGCGCCGCGGCCCGGTTGCCGGCAGAGGCCAAGCAGCGCGTCGGCGTTCCGCTGCTCGGCGGTGCGGCGGTCGCCCGCGGTCCGCGGACCCAACACTTTGT
>DATGVT010000066.1:0-3142 GCA_035300005.1 Candidatus Acidiferrales bacterium | reverse complement strand
CCACCCCACGAAATCTGGCGATTTCGCGGGGACCCCGGGCGGCAACCCGTCAGGAAGAACGCGAGATGGCCGCTGCCAGGACGGCTTCCTTGTCCAGCCGTGGAAAGAGGGCGGCCCCGGTCTCGACCGCGGTACCCGCTTTCAGGCCGCCCCACCTGGTCGCGCGCTTCCAGTCCTGGTCCAGGCGCGAGCCCAGGCGCCGCGCCAGCTCGGCCATCGAGCTGGGCACGTAGGGTGCCAGCAGGTGGGTGAGCAGCCTCAAGACCTCCGCCGCGCGGTAGAGCACGGCGTCCAGCTCGGCCGTGCGCGCGGGGTCGCGCGCCAGGCTCCAGGGCGCCGACTCGTCGATGTGCCGGTTGGCCCACGCCACCAGCTGCCAGGCGTCCTTGAGCCCTTCGTCGAAGGCGAGTGCCTGCAGGTGCTTGTCAAAAGCTTCCAGCACCTGCGCCAGCGGGAGGTCGACCGGCCGCTCGGCACTGGCCGGCACCTTACCCTCGCGATAGCGCTCCACCATAGTGAGCGTCCGAGCCACCAGGTTGCCGAGGTCGTTCGCGAGGTCGGAGTTGAACCGGTCGACCAGCTGCTCGAGTTCGAAGTCGGAGTCGCGGTCGAAGGGGAACTCGCGCATCAGCAGGTAGCGCGCGCCGTCGCTTCCGAAAATGTCCGCCAGCAGCGCGGGATCGAAGAAAAGGCCGCGCGACTTTGACATCCGCTCCCCGCCGATGTTGATGTACCCATGCGAAAAAACTCGCCTGGGCAGCTCCACTCCGGCGGCCAGGAGCATGGCCGGCCACATCAGAGTGTGAAACCTCGTGATCCCCTTCCCGATGACGTGCAGGTCGCAGGGCCAGAAGCGCTGGAAGAGCTTCGCGTCGGTCCCGAAACCGACGCCGGTTACGTAGCAGAGGAGTGCATCGAACCAGACGTAGACGACCTGGGACTCGTCGAAGGGCAGGGGGAAGCCCCAGCGGGTGAATTTGCGCGAAATGCTCACGTCGCGCAGCCCCTTGGAGATGGCGTTGAGCATCTCCTTCCTCCGGCCTTCAGGCTGCAGGAAGTCGGGTCGCTCAAGGAGATCGCGGACCTGCTTCTCGAAGGTCGAAGCGCGGAAGAAGTAGTTCTCCTCCTCCAGCCACTGTGGCTTGTGGGTTGGGTGCTCGGGGCAGTTGCCGTTGGGTAGCAGCTCTTCCTCTGGATAGAACTGCTCGCAGCGGTCGCAGTACCAGCCTTCGTAGACGCCCTTGTAGATGTGGCCGCGGTCGTGTAGGCGGCGCATGAACTCCTCGGTGGAGGCGCGGTTGGCCTCGCTGGTGCTGCGCACGTAGGCGTCGAAACCCACCTGGTAGCGCTGCCAGAACTGGCGCCATTTGACGTCCATCTCGTCCGTGAACTGCTCTGGTGACTTGCCCTCTTCGGTCGCGGCTTGCAGGACGCTGACGGAGTGCTCGTCGGAGCCGATCACAAACCAGGTGTCGTCGCCTCGCGCCTTCTGGTAGCGGACCAGCACGTCCGCACCCACCTTCTCGAGGGCGTGACCCATGTGCGGAAGCCCGTTGACGTAGTCGATGGCGGTGGTGATGTAGAACTCAGGCACCGGAGATCACAAGGGTAAACTCCCCGCGCGCGCGGTCGCCCAGCCGCTCCAGCACCTCGGACGCGGTCCCCCGCAGGAGCTCCTCGTGCAGCTTGGTCAGCTCGCGGGCCACGGCCAGCGGGCGCTCCGGCAGAACCTCGGCGATCACCGCCAGCGCCTTCCGGACGCGGTAGGGGGACTCGAAAGCGACGGCCGGCCGCGGATCGTCGCGCAGGGATTCGAACAGCCGCCGCTGCTCGCCCGGCTTGCGGGGCAGGAAACCCAGGAAAGTGAAGCCCGGCCCGCCGAAGCCGGAGGCGGCCAGGGCCGCCGTGATCGCGCTGGGGCCCGGGATGGGCACCACCCGGTGCCCGGCCTCCCAGGCCGCCGCGACCAGGCGCTGGCCGGGGTCGGAGAGGGTCGGCGTGCCGGCGTCGCTGACCAGGGCCACGTCGGCCTCCTCCAGGGCGCGGAGCACCCGCGGCAGGCTGCCGCGCTCGACCGGCGCCCGGTAGCTGAGCATCGGCTTGCGGATCCTGTTCGCCGCCAGCAGGCGAGCGGTGATCCGCGTGTCCTCGGCGGCGATCGCCCCCACCTCGCGCAGCACGCGGGCGGCGCGGGGGCTGAGGTCCTCCAGGTTGCCTATCGGGGTGGAGACGACGTAGAGGACGTGAGCCACGCCTGGATTCTCTCCCCCACGCGCGCCGCCGGGCCCAGGTAGCGGGAGGCGGGCGGCAGCACGTCGAGGAAGGCCTGGCCGTACTCGCGGACCAGGATCCGGTTGTCCAGGATGAGCACTGCGCCCCGGTCGCTGGAACGGCGGATCAGGCGGCCGAAGCCCTGCTTGAGACGCAGCGCGGCCAGCGGCAGCGCGTAGCCGCGAAAGGGATCGCGGACCCGCTCCGCGCGCGCGGCGTAGACCGGGTCGGTCGGCACCGGGAAGGGCAGGCGGACGACGGCCACGCAGCTCAGCTGGTCGCCCGGGATGTCGATTCCCTCCCAGAAGCTGGTGGTGCCCAGCAGGAGCGGACGCTCGGCCTCGAGGAAGGCCTTCAGCAGGTGCCGGCGCTGGCCGTCCAGGCCCTGGCCGAGGATCAGCAGGTGGTCCAGGTCGGTTCGCTGCTTGAGCGCCTCGTAGACTTCGCGCAGCTGCCGGTAGGAGGTGAAGAGGACCAGCGTGCGGCCGCCGATCCGCCCGGCCACGTCGGCGATCAGCTCCGTCAGCCGCGGCTCCCAGTCCTCGGAGTCGGGCTCGGGCAGGTCGGTGGGCAGGCAGACCAGCGCCTGCTCCAGGTAGTCGAAGGGCGAGGGCAGCAGCAGCGTCTCGACGCCGGAGCCCAGCCCGGCCCGGGAGCAGAAGTAGTCGAAGGAGCCGGCCACCGCCAGCGAGGCCGAGGTGAAGACGACCGAGCTGCGCTCCCGATAGACGTGCTCGCGCAGGAGGCCGCCCACGTCGATCGGCGCCGAGCGCAGCGTGAGCCCCTGAGGGTAGGCGAACCAGTAGACGCGCTCCGGGTCCGGCTCCAGCAGGGCCTCCCGCAGCAGCTGTCCGGCCTCCTCCAGCCGGCC
>DATGVT010000065.1:0-3017 GCA_035300005.1 Candidatus Acidiferrales bacterium | reverse complement strand
CAGAGCGCCGACGCGGAGCGAGCCGTAGGCGAGCCAGGCGTAGACCGCGGCCAGGGGCGCCAGGCCAGGTCCGAGCCAGGCGTGCAGGCCGAGCACCTGCAGGAGTCCGTACCAGCCGGCCGGCAGCGCCAGCATGGCGAGCACGCCGTAGCCCTGCGAGCGCAGGCGAACCGCCAGCAGGCCGTAGAGCAGGCAGCAGCTCGGACCCGCGATCGCGAGCGCCCCGTCCACGCTGAGGCCGCGGTCGTGGAGGGCCAGGAACACATAGGCCGCGGCGAAGACCAGCGGCAGCATCAGCGCGGCCAGCGCCACGTAGGTGCGCCCGACCACGCGCAGGTAGGGCACCCGCCAGCAGGCCCAGCCGGCGGCAGCGAAGGCGAGGTCCAGCGCCAGCACGCCCGCGAAGCGGAGCTCCCCCTGCCCCTTGAGGCCGTAGACCTCGAAGAGGACGGTGGCGACCACCAGCAGGAAGGCGCCGGTGTAGGAGACGAGCAGGATGCTTCGGTCGGCCAGGAACTCGCGGAGAGAGGGTCCCGCCACAGCGGCCGGCGCGGCGGCAGCCGGCGCCGGAACCGGAGCCGGCTGGGGCGCGGGGGATCCCGGCGCCGCGAAGCCGCCGTCTGAGATCGACTGCAGAACCTGCGCCCGGGCGTCGAAGAGCTCCTTCAACCGGCGGGCGGGAGCGGCCGCCAGCTCCCAGGGGGCCAGCGACTCCAGCTCCTGCCCGGCCGCCTGCACGCGCAGCAGCTCCTGCTGGACCTGCTGCAGGTCGGTCCTGGTCAGCCGGCCCAGCCGCTGCCGGGCGGCGAAGCCGGCCGAGCTCCGGCTGCCGCCACGCTGAAGCGCCTCCAGGGCGGCTTCCACCGCCACCGGCACCTGTTCAGGCGCCGGGCGGAGGTGCTCGGTGACCCAGGCGGTCCAGGCCTGGCGGGCGTCGTGCAGCTGGGTCGGCGTGAGTCGGCTTCGGTGCACGGCGCGTAGTCTCCACCGGGCGGGTATCAGTTGCAGTCCCGCCGGAGTCTCAATCTCAATCTCAGGCGGACAGCTGGGGGAGGACCTCCTCAGCCAGCAGCCGGAGGGCGGCCGAGTCGTCCATCAGGAAGTGCTGCAGCATGAACCGGCTGGCCCCCAGCCGGGCAAAGGCCTGGAGCCGCTCCGCCACCTCGGCCGGCGTCCCCACCGCCCAGCCGGCGCGGAGGCTGTCGATCACCTGGTCCGGTTCCATCCCCTGGAGCCGGGGGATGACCTCCCGCACGGCCGCCGCCCGCTCCCGCAGCTCGGCTGGGTTCCGGCCCACCAGGTAGCCCATCATCACCGAACGGCGGATGCTCTCGGGGTCGCGGTCCACCTCGCGGCAGTGCCGGGCCAGCACCGCAGTCTTGGCCCGATAGGCATCGGGATCCTGTCCGTGGCTGTTCCACTCGTCGGCGTGCTGCGCCACCAGCCGCAGCGTCCGCCGCTCGCCAGAGCCGCCGATCAGGAGCGGCAGCGGCCGCCGGGCCGGCTTCGGCAGGGCGATCTCCAGCGTCTTGCGGACCAGCCGGATCCCGTCCTCCAGGTTGTCCATCCTTTCCTTCAGGGACGGGAAGGGGATCTCGTACATCTCGTGCTCGCTCTGCTTCCAGCCGGCGCCCACGCCGAGCACCAGCCGGCCGCCTGAGAGCTGGTCGACCGAGGCCGCCAGGCGGGCGAGCAGCGCCGGGTGTCGGAAGGTCATCGAACAGACCAGCGGCCCGAACTCGACCCGCCGCGTCCACTCCGCCGCCGCCGCCAGCGAGACCCAGGTCTCGATGCACTCGCGGCCGGGCACGTCCATCACCGAGTTGAAGTGGTCGCTGCGCCAGAGCGAGTCGAAACCGAGCTCCTCGACCTCCCGGCAGAGCCGCCGCCAGCGCTCCCAGGAAAGGCCCTCCTGGCCCTCGATCATGATTCCGATCGCAGCCTTCATCGCAGCGCCCTCCTCAGGTCGTCCAGCTCCAGCCAGTTCAGGATGCGGTCCTCCGGGATGCCGGCCCTGCGGGCCATCCAGGCCGCCATGTCCACGTAGAGAAGCTCATCCGGCGCGTGGGCGTCGGAGTCGAGGCAGAACCGGCATCCGAGCCCGGCGGCCAGCCGCGCCAGCTCCGGCCCGGCGTCCATCCGGGCGGGGTCGCAGTCGATCTCCAGCGCCACCCCCAGCTCGGCACAGCGTCCGAAAACCGCCTCGAAGTCGTACTCGGCGCCCGCCCGGCTGCCAGGCCTCCGGCCGGTCGGGTGGCCGACCACGTTGACCTGCGGATGCTCGACCGCACGCAGCATGCGCTGGGTCATGGCCGCCTTCTCGGTCCTCAGCTTCACGTGCGGCGAGGCGATCACCACCTCCAGCCCGGACAGCGTCTCCTCGTCCAGGTCGAGTCTGCCGTCCTCCAGGATGTCGACCTCGATGCCCCTTAGCAGCGCGAGCCCGGGCAGCAGCGCCTCGGTCTCCTCGATCTGCCGGGCCTGGGCGCGGAGCCGCTCGGGGTTGAGGCCGTTGACGACTGCGATCCGCGGCGAGTGATCGGTGACGCCCAGGTAGCGGTAGCCGCGGGCGCGAGCGGCCAGGGCCATCTCGGGCAGCGTGGCGCGGCCGTCGCTCCACTCGGTGTGGGAGTGGAGGTCTCCGCGGTAGCCGGCGAGCCGCAGCGGCGGCTCGTCGCCGGCCGCCGGCTGGCCCATCAGCTCGCGGAGCCGCTCGAGGTAGCTGGAGCGGCCGGTGTCAATGACCTCGGCCAGCACCCGCGCGATGCCGGCGCCGACACTCTCGATGCTCTCCAGCTGGTTGGCCTTGCGCAGGGCGGCCAGCTCGGGCCGCTGCCTGGCCAGCTCGAAGGCAGCCCGCGTGAAGGCCCGGGCGCGGTGAATCTCGCCCTCCTGCTGGCGCAGGAGGTAGCCGATCTCGGACAGCGCCCAGATCCCCTCGTCGAGGCCGGTCAACCGGTGATCTTCAGCAGCAGCTCGTGCGGCGGCCAGAGGCGCCCGAAGAATGCCTCCAGGTC
>DATGVT010000064.1:0-1791 GCA_035300005.1 Candidatus Acidiferrales bacterium | reverse complement strand
TGCTGGCGGGGGAGCGGAGCCTGGGCTTCGCCGCCCGCGCCAGCGGCGCCGTCGCCGGCCTGGCCTCGACCACCTCGGCGGGCGAGATCGCCAGGGCCGGCCTGGAGGCGGTTGCGATCCGGGTCGCCGAGGCCGACCGGCGGCTGGACCTGGTCCTGCCCAGCGCCCGGCGCCTGGTGGCGAGCGGCGCCGCGCTGCTCAGCTCGCCAGGCTGGAGGCGCCTGATGGCCGACGCCACCGGCAAGCCTCTGGTGACCTCCCGAGCGCGGGAGGCCTCGGCCCGGGGCGCCGCGCTCTTCGTGCTCGAACAGCTGGGCCTGGCCAGCCGGACGCCGGCCCCAGGCTACGGCCGGGCGCTCAAGCCCGACCCGGCGGCCCACGCCGCCTACCGCCAGGCGGCCGCCCGACTGGAGGTGCTCTACGACCTGCTGATCCGCCGGCGAGCGCTGGAGCGCGGATTCGCCGGCCCGGCGCCAGCCACCCTGAACCTGGCTTGAGAGGGGAGACGACATGGCAGTCATCCAGACCCTGACCGGGGCCGACGTCGACTTCCTGACCCAGGTGGGGCAGCAGCTGCGGGTGGACAGCATCCGCTGCAGCACGGAGGCCGGGTCCGGGCATCCGACCTCCTCGATGTCGGCCGCCGACCTGATCGCGGTGCTGATCAGCCGCCACCTGCAGTACGACTGGACGAAGCCCAAGGAGCCGAACAACGACCACCTCATCTACTCGAAAGGCCACGCCTCGCCCCTCTGCTACGCGATGTTCAAGGCGGCCGGAGCCATCAACGACCAGGAGCTGCTCAGCTTCCGAAAGTTCGGCTCCCGGCTGCAGGGCCATCCGACGCCGGTCATCCCCTGGGTGGACGTAGCCACCGGCTCCCTCGGCCAGGGGCTGCCGATCGCCGTCGGCGTGGCCCTGGCCGGCAAGCGGCTGGACCGGCTGCCGTTCCACGTCTGGGCCCTCTGCGGCGACTCCGAGCTGGCCGAGGGCTCGATCTGGGAGGCCTTCGACAAGGCGGGTTGGTACGGCCTCAACAACCTGACCGCGATCTGTGACATCAACCGGCTGGGCCAGCGCGGCGAGACCGAGTACGGCTGGAAGCTGGAGGTCTATCAGAGGCGCGTGGAAGCCTTCGGGTGCCGGGCGGTGGTGATCGACGGCCACGATGTGGCTGCCATCGACCAGGCCCTGACCGAAGCCCGCGGCGCGGACACCCAGCCCACGGTGATCCTGGCCCGCACCGTCAAGGGCAAGGGCTTCTCCGAGATCGAGAACAAGGACGGCTGGCACGGCAAGGCCCTGCCGCCCGAGATGGCCGAGCGCGCGATCAAGGAGCTGGGCGGCATCAGGAACCTGAAGGTCACCACGGCGCGGCCGGAGCCGGGCGAGCCGGCCACCCGCGGCGGCGACGGTGAGGTCAGCCTGCCCACCTACCAGAAGACCGACCGGGTCGCCACCCGGAAGGCCTACGGCGACGCGCTGCTGGCGCTGGCGGCGCTGCCCAGGGTGGTGGCGATGGACGGCGAGGTCTCCAACTCCACCCACGCCGACGAGTTCGCCAAGGCCCATCCCGACCGCTTCTTCGAGATGTTCATCGCTGAGCAGCAGCTGCTGGCGACCGCCGTCGGCATGAGCGTCCGCGGCTACGTCCCCTTCGCATCGACCTTTGCGGCCTTCTTCGCGCGCGCCTACGACTTCATCCGGATGGCCGCCATCTCCCAGGCCAACCTGCGCCTGGTGGGGTCGCACGCCGGGGTCGAGATCGGCCAGGACGGGCCGTCGCAGATG
>DATGVT010000063.1:0-3239 GCA_035300005.1 Candidatus Acidiferrales bacterium | reverse complement strand
GCTCGACACCGTCAGCCGGCGCAACCTCTGGCAGTACATCGGCGAGCTCCGGCGGCGCCACGACATCACGCTGTGCCTGACCACCCACCAGCTGCACGAGGCCGAGGACGCCGACCGGGTCTGCATCCTCGACCACGGCCACGTGGTCGCGCTGGGCACCCCTGGCGAGGTCAAGGCCCAGCTGGTGGAGGAGAGGCTGCACCTGGACGCCGCCGACCGCACCGCGCTGCGCCGCCGCCTGCGCGAGCTGCGCGTGCCCTTCGAAGAGGACGGCCACTTCGTGGTCCGCCTGGACGGGCGCACCGCGCACGAGGTTGTGCGCGCGATCGAGGAGCCGCTGACCCTGCTGCGAACGGAGTCGCCGACGCTGGAGGACGCCTACCTGCGCATCCTGGCCGCCGAAGATGCGTGAGCTGAACGCGGTCGCCGGCATCCTCTCGCGCGACCTCCTGAAGTTTCTGCGCGACCCGGGACGGCTGGTGGCCTCGCTGGCGTTTCCGATCCTGATGATCACGCTGCTGGGCGGCACCCTTCAGCTCAACCTCGGCCGCTCGGTGGGCTTCAACTTCATCGGCTTCACGTTCACGGGGTTCCTGGGCATGACCCTCTTCCAGTCCACGGCGCAGGGCCTGACCTCGCTGATGGACGACCGCCAGAACGACTTCGCGCAGGAGCTCTTCGTGGCGCCGGTCTCGCGCTACACGATCGTCGCCGGCAAGATCCTGGGCGAGACGCTGGTGTCCGTCGCCCAGGTGCTGCCCATGGTCCTGGTGGCGGCGGCCCTGCGGGTCCCGCTGACAGCGACCAGCGTCGCCCTGCTGCTCCCGGTCGCGCTGCTCTCCTGCTTCATGGGCGGCGCCTTCGGGCTGCTGCTGCTGAACACGATGACCGACAGCCGGGCGGCGAACCAGGTCTTCACCTTCGTCTTCCTGCCGCAGTACTTCCTGGCCGGCTTGATCAGCCCCATCAACGTGCTGCCCTGGTACCTGGAGGTCCTATCGCTGCTTTCGCCGATGCGCTACGTGATCGACCTCGCCCGCGGCGTCGTCTTCGCCGGCTCGCCCGAGTACGGCCGGGTGGTGCTGCTGAGCCCGCTGACCAACGTGGCCGTGCTGGGCTTGATGTTCGCGGTCTTCATGGTTGCCGGCACGGCGCTTTTCGTGCGCCGGGAGACCAACCGCTGACCGCGAGCTTCGCTTAGCTCAGCTTCTGCTCCGCCAGGAGGGCCTGGTCGTGTTGGTAGCTGAGCTGGCGCACGGCTTGTTTCTGGGACAGCCAGCGCAGGCGGTCCACCTCGGGGCTGGGCCGGAAGCGGCCGCCCCGCGGGCGCATCACCCAGTAGCAGACGACCTTGTCGCGCCCGCGCCGGTCGATGTAGAGGATGCAGCCGGCCGGCCGGAGCACCTCGCAGCGGAGCCCGGTCTCCTCCTCGACCTCCCGCACCGCCGCCTGCTCCGGCGTCTCGCCGGGATCGATCTTGCCCTTGGGCAGGGTCCAGTCGTCGTAGTCCGGCCGGTGGATGAGCGCGACCTCCAGGTCCCCGTCAGGCCCAGACCGGCAGATCAAGCCGCCGGCGGCCGTGACCACCTCGACCTTCCGCAGCGCGGTGATCCTGGGTTTCATGGCGTCTCCTGCGTTCGTTGCTGTTGCGCGCGCTGATACGTCTGCTGCTTACGCTGAAATGCCCACCGGAACATTAGGCGACCGGGACTTTCGGCAGCTCCTCCACGGCGGCGTCGATCCGTTGCTGTGCCAGCTCCACGTCCTCCAGCTTGCCGGCGAAGTAGGCGTCGTAGGCCGACATGTCGAAGTGACCGTGACCGCAGAGGCCGAAGAGGATCACTCGCTTGTCGCCCGCCTCCCGCGCCGCCGCGGCCTCCTCGGCCACCGCCTTCAGAGCGTGCGACGGCTCCGGCGCCGGCAGGAAGCCCTCGCAGCGGGCGAAGCGGACCGCCTCCGCGAAGCACTCGTTCTGCTTGTAGGCCCGCGCCTCCATCAGCCCGTGCTTGACCAGCATGCAGAGCGAGGGGGCGTCGCCGTGGTAGCGGAGCCCGCCCGAGTGGATGGGGTCGGGCACGAAGTTGTGGCCGAGCGTGTACATCTGGACCACGGGGCCCATGCCGGCGGTGTCGCCGAAGTCGTATGCGTAGACGCCGCGGGTCAGCGTCGGGCAGGCCGCCGGCTCGGCCGCGATGAACCTGGTCTTGGCCTGCTTGCCGGAGAGCTTGTCGGCCATGAACGGATACGACAGCCCGGCATAGTTGGAGCCGCCGCCGACGCACCCGATCACCACGTCGGGGTAGCTGCCGACCATCTCCATCTGCTTTTTGGCCTCCTGGCCGATCACGGTCTGGTGGAGCAGAACGTGGTTTACCACCGAGCCCAGCGAGTACTTGGAGTCCTCGTGGGTGGCGGCGTCCTCGACCGCCTCCGAGATGGCGATGCCGAGGCTGCCGGGTGAGTCGGGGTCCTTGGCCAGGATCCCCTTACCGGCCCGAGTCTTGTCGGTGGGGGAGGCGAACACCGTCGCGCCCCAGGTCTCCATCAGGGCACGCCGGTAGGGCTTCTGCTGGTAGGACACCTTGACCATGTAGACGGTGACCTCGAGGCCGAAGAGGGCCCCCGCGAAGGCCAGGGCCGAGCCCCACTGCCCGGCGCCGGTCTCGGTGGTCAACCGCTTCACGCCCTCCTTGGCGTTGTAGTAGGCCTGCGCGACGGCGGTGTTGGGCTTGTGCGAGCCGGCGGGCGAGCCGCCCTCGTACTTGAAGTAGATCTGGGCCGAGGTGTCCAGCGCCTTCTCCAGGCGCTCTGCGCGATAGAGCGGGGTCGGCCGCCACATCCTGTAGATGTCCCGGACCTGGTCGGGGATCTCGATCCAGCGCTCGGCCGAGACCTCCTGGCCGATGATCGCCTGCGGGAAGATGGGGGCCAGGTCGGCCGGCCCCAGCGGCTGCAGCGTGCCGGGGTGCATGTAGGGGGCCGGCGGCTCGGGGAGGTCGGGCACGATGTTGTACCAGCGCTCCGGGATCTCGTCCTCGGCGAGAAGAACCTTCTTCATGCCTGCACCCCCAGCAATCTAAAGCCGGCGCCTGACCCCATTATCGTCCCGGGGCGATGGCCGATCCACCGCTGAGCCCGGTCGCGCGGCACCTGGTCCGGCTGGTGCTTCCCCTGACGGTCGCCTTCCTGCTGGCCGGCACCCTCCTCTCCCTGGGCGGCTTGCGCGGCACCCTCACCCT
>DATGVT010000062.1:0-2827 GCA_035300005.1 Candidatus Acidiferrales bacterium | reverse complement strand
ACGACCAGGTCAAGGTGCTGTTCCAGAGTCATGCGATTCTAGTTGGCTGGGGATGAGCGAGGTCCTGATCCTGACGACCGACCCCGTACAGCGGCGGATGGCGGGTCCCGCCATCCGCTACTACGAGCTCGGCCGGACGCTGGCCGCGGCCGGCCACCAGGTGACGCTGGCGGCGCCCGAGGCCTGCGACCTCGAGTCCCCCGCGGTGCCGGTGGTGGCCTGGGAGGAAGGTGACCTCCGACGGCGCGCGCAGAGTGCGGACGTCGTGCTCACGCACGGCTGGGGGCTGGACCGCTTCCCCTTCCTGGGTGGCTCGAAGGGCGCCCTGGTGGCCGACCTCTACGATCCGTTTCCGCTCGAGCTGCTGGTCGCGCGCGGCCTGCAGCAGCGCCGGGTGAGCACCGCCCAGGAGGCCCTGGTGGTGCTCCTGGACCAGGTCCGGCAGGCCGACTTCTTCCTCTGCGCCAGCGAGCGCCAGCGCGACTTCTGGCTCGGCCTGCTTACGGCCGCCAACCGGGTCAACCCGGCCACCTACGCCGACGATCCGTCGCTCCGCAGGCTGGTCGACGTGGTCTCCTTCGGGATCCCGGAGCGGCCGCCCCGACGCCCCCGGCGGCGAATGCTGCGCGGCGTCATCCCCGGCGTCGCCGAGGGCGACCTGGTGGTGCTCTGGGCCGGGGGCGTCTACAACTGGCTGGACCCGCTGACCCTGATCCACGCGGTGGAAGCTGCGTCCAGCCGGGTGCCGCGACTGCGCCTGGTCTTCATGGGCGGCACCCACCCGAACCCGGAGGTACCCGAGATGGCCATGCTCCAGGAGGCCCGGCGGCTGGCCGCCGAGCGCCGGCTCAGCGGGCGGCTGGTCTTCTTCAACGAAGGCTGGGTCCCCTACGAGGAACGCTCCGGCTGGCTGCTGGACGCTGACCTGGGCGTGTCCACCCACCTCGAGCACCTGGAGACCCGCTACTCCTACCGCACCCGCATTCTCGACTATCTCTGGGCCGGCCTGCCCGTGGTCTGCACCGCGGGCGAGGTGCTGGCGGAGACCGTCGAGCGGGAGCGGCTGGGCGCGGCGGTGCCGCCCGGCGACGTACCCGCGCTGGCGGCCGCCCTGGAACGGCTGGCCGGCGCGCAGGAGCGCGCCGGCTGCGCCCGCCGGGTCCGGGCGGTGGCCCCTCGCTATCTCTGGTCGCGGGTGGCCGGGCCGCTGCTCGACTTCTGCCGCAGCCCGCGGCGGGCGGCCGACATGGCGGCCGGCCGGCGGCGGTCGCGCGTGCCGCTCCGCGGCCGGACCCCGCCCGGCTGGGCCCGCCTCGCGGTCAAGGCCTGGGAGACCCTGCGCGCGGACGGCACCCGCCGGCTGGCCGACCGCGGGGTGGCCTACCTCGAGCGGCGTCGCCGGCGCCGCTGAGGGCCGGCCCTCTGAGGGCCGGCGGAGCATGCCGACGGACCTTCGGTGCCGATGCGGCCGATCCGGTTGTCAAGGGGCCCGGCGCTGCGTCGTCACGCATCTACCGATGCGCTCCTCCTGGCGCCACCCTTTCCTACGGCTCGACTCGCCTCGTCACCGAATCTCTCGCCGTCACTCCCCGCCGGCCCTCTAGAATCCGGCCCGCATGACGACGGCTGAGCGGCTGCGCGAGCTGGTCCGCTACCGCGAGCTGGTCGCCAACCTGACCATCCGCGACCTCAAGCTCAAGTACAAGCGCTCCACGCTGGGCGTGGCCTGGTCGCTCCTGAACCCGGTCCTGATGATGGCGATCTACACCGCCGTCTTCAGCGTCTTCCTGCGCTTCGTCTCCCTGCGCAGCTACTGGGCGCTGGCGCTCATCGGCGTGCTGGCCTGGGCCTTCTTCGCCAACGCCCTGGTGGCCTCGGCGGTCACTTTCTCGCGCAACCCGAACCTGATCACCAAGGTCTACTTCCCGATCGAGGCGCTGCCGATCTCGACCGTGCTGGCGAACTTCGCCCAGCTGGTGATCAGCGTCACGGCGCTGGTGGTCGTCCTGCTGGTCGCGCGCCTGCCGCTGGGCCCCTCGCTGGTGCTGCTGCCGGTGATCCTGCTCGCGCAGCTGGCCCTGACCACCGGCCTTGCCATCCTGCTCGCCAGCGTGACCGTGTACTTCCGCGACCTCGAGCACTTCGTCGCCATCGGCATGACCGCGCTCTTCTACGTGTCGCCGGTGATCTACCCGCTGGACCCCCGGGGCCTGCCCAGCGGGGCGGTCCAGTACATCCCCTACTTCAAGCTCAACCCCCTGAGCTGGTACCTGGAGAGCTACCACTCGGTGCTCTACTGGGGCAGCTGGCCGGACCCTCTCCTGTTCGGCCTCATGCTGGCCTCGGCGGCCCTGGTCCTGGCCGCCGGCTACGCCGTCTTCCTGCGCCTGCGGGCGCGCCTGCCAGAGGACGTTTAGTGGGGATGCGGCCGAAAAACCCAACCGGAGCTAGCGGCCCCAGGCGGCCCGCCTGCTGCGTCACCTCCTGCGCTCCTCGCTCACGTATTTCCAATACGCTCGTTCCGGTGCTCGTCTGTTCCTTGCATCCGAGGCGCCTGTGACCGCGATCTCTCGGCCGGGCTTCCGGCCGCACCCCTAATGCCCGCCGCGGTCGAGCTCCACGACGTCCACAAGCGATACCGCGTCTACCACGAGCGTTACTTCGACCTCAAGGAGGTCCTGATCCGCCGCCGTTTCGGCGAGTGGGAGGACCGCTGGGCGCTGCGCGGGGTGTCGTTCCAGGTCGAGCCCGGCCACACCTTCGGGCTGATCGGGCCGAACGGCGCCGGCAAGAGCACGACGCTGAAGCTGATCGCCCGCATCCTGGA
>DATGVT010000061.1:0-10068 GCA_035300005.1 Candidatus Acidiferrales bacterium | reverse complement strand
AGACTTACCCTGTCAGATCCCCTGTCAAATTGCGCTCCGCGCTCATCGAAGATGATAGCGAGGATGTCAAGCCTGTATTCGGAAATGGTGGACCCGAGGGGATTCGAACCCCTGACCTTCTGAATGCCATTCAGACGCGCTCCCAGCTGCGCCACGGGCCCACGCCGGCTGGGGTCTCCATATTAGCGAGCAGGTTTGGCCCGGTTTGCCGGCTGGGTAAGGGAAAGAGGGAGTTACCCCTCTACTCCAGCTTCAGTTGAGGAGGTGATTGACGATGATCCGGTGGAGTCCGGCAAGTGAGTTGGCAAGCTTGCACGGGGCGATGGATCGCCTGTTCGAGGACTTCTTCGCGCCTACCTCGGCGGGCGACGGTGGCCGGCGCCAGGCGATGCCCTCAGAAGCAGCTCAGCGGCAAGACTTCCTGAACCGCGCCTGAACGCGTAGGGGGCCGCCCCCAGGGGCGGCCTCCTCTTCTATTCTCAACCAGATGTACGGCCCGGTGATCCAGGGCAAGTTGGTCCGGCTTCGCCCCCCGCGGCCGGAGGAGGCCGCTCAGATGGCCTCCTGGTTCGAGGATCTTGAGGTCACCGAGCGCCTGCTGCGCCGCTTTCCGCCCACCCTGGCCCAGGAGCAGGAGTGGCTGGAGAAGTCCGGCAAGGACGCCAACACGATCATCTGGGCGGTGGAGTTCGACGGCCGCCTGGTGGGCGTGACCGGGATCCACGACATCGACTGGGCGCAGCAGCACGCGGTCACGGGGACGCTGATCGGCGACAAGTCGGCCTGGCGCAAGGGCCTGGCCGGCGAGCTGATGCAGCTCCGGACCGAGTTCGCCTTTCGCCAGCTCACCCTACGCAAGCTCAACTCGGGCTACGTGGAAGGCAATGAAGCGAGCTGGCGGGCCCAGCGGAAGTCGGGCTACCGGGAGGTGGGCCGCCGGCGTCAGGAGCAGTTCCGGGACGGCCGCTGGCTCGACCTGGTCATGACCGAGGTCCTCCGTGAGGACTGGGCCGCGGCAGGCGGAGCACAAAGACCGAAAGCAACAGAGGCAGGCCCAGCAGCGCGAGGCCGGCCTGCGGCCAGACGTCGCTGACGAAGAGCTCGGGCGCGCCGCCCGGCGACTTCAACGACGAGTAGAAGACTATGCAGGTCGCGGTCAGGACCTCGTAGCCGAAGAAGAGGAGGACGCGCGCGTGGCGGGGGAACCACCGGCCGTGCACGTTGGTGGTCGAGGAGCCCGAGAGTGTCACGTCCCAGGTGATCGCGACCAGCAGGAGCAGGCCCTGGGCCAGGCTGAAGGTGACGGCCTGGGTCGCGCTGTAGAGGTCGATCATCCAGGCCACCACCTGCAGGCCCATGTTCAGCGTGACCAGCGGAAGCAGCCAGCGGGTGGCATCGGCGCCGCGGCGCCGCCACCCCAGCCAGGCCAGCCAGGCCAGGGTGGCGATCGCCACCGACGCTTGCAGGCCTGCCAGCCCCAGGTGCGGCACCGACTCCTCCGGCAGCCCGAAGGTGGAGGCGATCTGGTTGGTCGACTCGGCGAAGAGCAGCAGCCCGCCGACCACCAGAAAGACCAGGGTCGCCATCATCCCGGGGCGCCCTCCGCTCTGGCCGCGCCGGGTTGCCAGCACGACCAGCCCGACGAGGGCGAACGCCAGCCAGGTCAGGGAAAGGTAGGCGGAGAGCCGCGTGCCCGCCGGCACGGCGGCGTTGTGCGCCGGCGCGAGCTCGGCCTCCGGCGCCGGCGTGGTGGTTGGCGACCAGCTGTCGACCATGGCCTGGAACGCCGGCCCATTGATCGAGTTCGCGTACTCGGGCGAGAGGCCGTAGAGGAGCCAGGCCGTGCCGCCGGCGATCTTGAACCACGCCTTCCCCGGGAGGTGCGGCCCGCCGTTGTGAAGGTCGATGTCGACCGCGGCCACAGCCCAGCCCCCGTGGGCGGCGGTGCCCTGCGGGGTGCTGCTCCCGGCGAAGCGCGGACAGCAGACGCGCAGCCAGGTCTCGAGCGCGCGCTGGAGGTCGCCGGCCGCCGCCTTCGGCAGGGAGACCACATAGAAGAGACCGGGGTCGCCGGTGGCCGCGCCCGAGAAGATGGCCGCGGTGATGCCGGCGTCGTCGTAGCGGAGGGGGGTCGATTGCCAGGCGGCCGGGACGCGCAGGCTGTAGACCGGCGGCTCGGACTGCACGTAGACGGTCGTGGGTCCGACCGCGGCCGCGGAGCCGGCCTCCTCTGCAGCCCCGGGGCGCAGGAGGAGCACCAGGATGAAGAACAGCTCCGTGACGAAGATCAGCACCGAGGCCGCCACCAGTGCCAGGTAGGGCAGCCGCCGCGGCCAGCGCGAGTCGACCCGCGCCAGCCGGCTGACGCCGAAGATCGCGGCCCCGAACAGCGCCGCCACGATCAGTTGCGAGGGCAGCTTCCAGCCGGCGCGGTGCACGGCGCCGGCCAGGATGGCCAGCGTGGTGACGAGGGTCAGCCCGGCCAGCCCCCAGGGGCCGCCCAGCCGCCGCGCCAGGACGCCCAGGCGCTCGCCGGCCGCCTCGCCCATGTCGGCGAAGTCGACGCCGGCCAATACAAGGACGAACGTCACCCCTATTGCCAGGAACGAGAATTCGAGGGCGATCGAGAGCACGAAGTTGTGCAGCGCGCCGGCGGCACCCGCGCTCAGACCCGGCCCCAGGTAGCCGGCGAAGACCAGAGCGCCCAGCAGGAGGAAGGCCGGGGCGCGCAGCCGGTGGCCATAGGTGAGGTGTGGCTCCTGCCGGCGGGAGTAGCGCCAGTCGTGCTGGAGCGTGTAAGCCACGACGGCCGCGACCCCGAGCACTGAGGCCACCAGGCTCAGGCGCGCGGCCAGAGGGTAGGCCGGGTTCTCCACCGCGCCGGCGTCGAGCCGCAGGACCAGGAAGCAGCCGAGCGCGACCAGCCGCACCACCGGGTGCGCGTGGAGCGCCCCGCCCAGCAGGTAGGTCCAGGCCAGCGCCAGCAGCCCGACCGCGAAGACGAAGATCCAGGCCGGCACCGAAACCGGCGAACCCGCCGCGATCCCCACCGGCAGGGTCGGGGAGGGCAGCCTGGCCGCGGCCAGGAGGGCTGCGCAGGCCGCCAGCTGGGCCAGCGCCATACCGCTGACCAGGCGCAGGGCCCGGTCCATGCTCGGCAGGTGGATCAGCCGGGCGCGGACGCTCTCCAGGAAGCCGGGCAGAGCCTCGTCGGAGTCGGCCTCCCGCGCGGGCAGGGAGAGGTCGGCGGCGGATTCCCCCATCAGCGGAGCCCGAAATTGTAGCCGCCCGGAATAGGCTCTGCGACAGACGCTGTTCCGGTTTCAGTGAGGCGCCTCCACTACGCCTGGGTCGTGGCCGCGGTGACCTGGGTCACCCTGCTGGCCGCGGCGGGCTTCCGCTCCACGCCCAGCACCCTCATCGTGCCCCTCGAGCACGAGTTCGGCTGGTCGCGGGCGACCATCTCGCTGGCGGTCTCCATCAACCTGCTGCTCTTCGGGCTCTTCGCCCCCTTCGCGGGCGGGCTGATGGAGCGCTTCGGCGTGCGCAGGGTGACGGTGGCGGCCCTGGTGACGGTGTCCGCCGGCTCCGGTCTCACGGTCTTCATGCACCAGCCCTGGCAGCTCGACCTCCTTTGGGGCCTGGTGGTAGGCGTCGGCACCGGCAGCATGGCCAGCGTCCTGGCCGCGATCGTCGCCAGCCGCTGGTTCGTGCGGCGGCGCGGCCTGGTCCTGGGCGCCCTGACCGCCAGCGGCGCCACCGGCCAGCTGATCTTCCTGCCCGGGCTGGCCTGGCTGGCGGTCAACGTGGGCTGGCGCGCGTCCGCGCTGGTGGTCGCCGGCGCCGCGCTGCTCGGGGTACCGCTTGTCGCGCTCCTCATGCGCGAGCGCCCGTCCGACCTCGGACTCCGCGCCTTCGGCGCCACCGAGGCCGACGAGCCGGCGCCGCCGGCGCGCAACGCGGTGAGGGCCGCCCTCGGCGGCTTGGCCATGGGCGCCCGCAACCGCAACTTCTGGCTGCTGGCGGCCAGCTTTTTCATCTGCGGAGCCAGCACCAACGGGCTGATCGGGACCCACCTGATCCCGGCCTCCATGGACCACGGGCTGCCCGAGGTCACGGCGGCCAGCCTGCTGGCCACGATCGGGATCTTCGATGTGGCCGGGACCATGATCTCGGGGTGGCTGACCGATCGCCTGGACTCGCGCTGGCTGCTCTTCTGGTACTACGGGCTGCGCGGGCTCTCGCTGCTCTTCCTGCCCTATGCCTTCGGGGTGCAGTACTTCGGGCTGATCCTATTCATCGTCTTCTACGGCCTGGACTGGGTGGCCACGGTGCCGCCGACCGTGGCGCTGGCGGCGGATACCTTCGGCAAGCGGAACGTGGGCGTCGTCTACGGCTGGATCTTCGCCTCGCACCAGCTGGGCGCCGCCGGCGCCGCCTTCGGGGCGGGGGCTGTCCGGACCTTCTTCGGCGACTACCAGGTCGCCTTCATGACCTCCGGCCTGCTCTGCCTGCTCGCCGCCGGGCTCGTGATCCGGATCGGCGGCGCCCGGCGCCAGGAGCCGGAAACGGTTCCGCTGCCCGCGCCCTCTTACTGAGGCGCCTGCTCCTCGCGGGGGCCGCCGGCGCCGCGCTGGCGCTGCTCCCGTCGGCGGCGTCCGCCCACGCCCGGCTGGTCGGCTCCGACCCCGCGCCGGGCGCCATCCTGGACAGCGCCCCAGCGGTGGTCGAGCTCTACTTCTCGGAGCCGGTCACGCCGGCCGGGCGCGGCATCAGCGTCTACGGTCCTGACGGGCGGCTGGCGCAGGGCGGACTCGCCCGCGCCCAGGGGAACCGCCTGTCGGTTGTGCTGAATCCGGGCCCCGAGGGAACCTACGCCGTGGTCTGGACGGTGGTCGCCGCCGACACCCACCCCTCCCGCGGCCAGCTGACCTTCAGCGTCGGCCACCCGAGCCCGGTGCGGGCGCCCGGGCTGGGTGCTGGGGACGTGGGCCTGGTCTCGCCACTGGGCCTGGCCCTGCAGGCGCTCGGGCGCTGGCTGCACTTCGGCGGCTTCGCGCTCGGCTTCGGGGCCGCCGCCTACGGTCTGTTCCTGGCCGGGGATCCCCGCCCGCTCCGTCTCGCCGCCGCCGGGGTGGCCCTCCTCCTGGGCGCCGAGCCGCTGGCCCTCCTGGGCCAGACCGCCAGCCTCGACCTCGCGCGGGCGCTCGACGGAGACGCGCTGACCGGCGCGCTGGCCTCGCCCTTTGGCCGGGTGCTCGGCCTGCGGCTGGCTGCGGCGCTGCTGCTCTGGGCGCTCCTGGGCGCCCTCCACCAGGCGCCCTGGCTGCGCTGTGCGATCCCGGGCCTGGGACTGGCGCTGGCCTTCGTCGACGCCACCGCCGCCCACGCCACCCCCGCGCTGCTGCCGCCCCTGGGCCTGGCCCTGAACGCCTTGCACGTGTCCGCCATGGCCGCCTGGCTGGGCGGGCTGGCCGGCTTCGCCTCCGCGCCCACGGCCGGGTTCGGGCGGGTGGCCGCCTGGTCGGCCGGGCTGCTGGTCGTGAGCGGCGCGGCCCTGGCGCTGCTCCATTTCAGCGACCCGCTGCAGCTGCTGGCCACCGCCTACGGCGCCGGCCTGCTGGTCAAGCTGCCGCTGGTGGCGCTGGCGCTCCTGCTGGCCTGGAAGGCGCGCCGGCGCGGGGAGCTGGCCGCGTTGATGGCGGTTTTGGCCGCCGCCGCCGTCCTGGTGTCGCTACCCCCGCCGCGCTAGCCCCAGCGCGTCCAGGCCAGCCTGTGCGCATTCCTTGTCCTGCTCTGGCGCGGCGCCGCTGACCCCGACCGCGCCCAGCACCGCCTCGCCCCGCCGGATCAGGAGCGAGCCCAGCCCGGGCATGATGGGCATCCGCACCAGTTGGTCCACCTGCTCGAAGAAGGCAGGACGCTCCTTCTGGACCTGGCCCAGCGAGTCGCCGTCGCGGTGCCAGAGCGCGGCGCCGACGGCCTTGGCCTCCGCGATCTGCGAGCTGAGCGGGGGCGCGCCGTCCATGCGGCCGAGCGCGACCAGATGGCCCCCCTCGTCAACGACCGCGACCGCCACCCCCAGCCCTTCGGATCGTGCCCTCTCGTGGGCCGCTGATATGAGCGATCGAGCCTCGTCGAGCGCCAGCGGCATGTTCGCCGTCAATGGTTGCACGGCGCCGGCTTCGGCGAGGTTCGGGTTCTCGGCCGGGCCTTTCAGGCCTCTACTGGATCAGCCTCGCCGCCGGGGGGGCCGGAGCGTAGTTCGGGTTGAAGAAGATGCCGGTGCTGGAGCCGCCGGCCACGGACGCCTGGTAGACGATGACCTGGCCGGCCAGCGGGGAGCGGTCGCCACCCGAGATCGAGATGCTGGCGCCGGGCATGTAGATGGTGCCGATGAACTGCGTGGAGGCGCCGCCGTTCAGCGTGTCGCCGGGGCAGGTGTTGCCGGCGGGCGCGTAGATCACGATCCAGTTGTACTGCTCGCCGCTGAAGACGTAGGTGGCGCCCTGGGCGTTCTGGTCGAAGCAAGCCCCGGGCGGGAGGTAGAACTGCACGGCGCCGGGGGTGACCTTGGCCGACTGGCAGGGCGAGCTGGGGTCGCCGGGGTTGGGGGAGAGCTCGCAGTAGTTCTCGTTGCTCACATCGCCGCCCGTGTTGGGCGGGTACTGCAGGGACATGCGTGCGTTCTCCTGGCTCAGCGTGCCCGGTGGCGGCGGGCAGTTGACGAAGCACTGCGGCGCGAGCTCGTCGTCCGGGGTCTGGCAGCCCAGCGTCCGGCTCTGCGCGAAGCACTGCGTGGTCGCGGCGAACATGGTGTCGTTGATGTCCATCAGGGTGGCGCCCTGGCAGGTGGAGGGGCCGTTGGAGATGCAGCCGGTCGGCGGGATGGCCGGCGCGGCTGCACCCAGTGCCCAGGGCACTCCGCTCGGGTAGGGCCCGATCGGGGTGCCGTTGCTGAAGCCGGGCGCATTGAAGCGGCCCACCCAGCCGAAGTGGTTGGGGTTGGCGTCGCAGCCGTAGGGGTCGAGGTAGACGTTGTAGTACTGGGCCCCGGGCGCGTTCTGGGTGATGTTGACGTTGATCCCGAGGTTGCTCGGGCTGTGGAGGTTGCCGGTGACCGCGTTGGGCGTGAGCTGGCACTCTGAGGGCGCGCTCTCGCGGCGGCAGCCGGCGTTGCAGGGCAGCGTGGGGTCGACGAAGGCGTCCCAGCGGACCGAGGTCACCTCCACGCCCCACCGGTTGTTGCGCCCGAGGGTGTCGGTCACGCCGGAGTGGCAGCCGGCCGGTGCCTGGGGCGAGAGGTCCGTGCAGACGGGCAAGCCGGTGTTGTTCTGGGCCGGCGCCGGGCCGTTGGTCACCGTGAAATGGCCCGCGCAGTTGGCCAGGTTCTGGTTCCAGAACTGGAGGGCGGCCGTGGTGGTGGTGCCGGGGGCCGAGTAGAGCTCCTCGTCCGGCGCCTTCAGCTCGTTGCTGAGCAGGCTGCCGGTGGCGTCCGACTTGTAGCCGCCGTTCCAGGAGTAGACGCCCGGGTCCAGGAAGTAGCAGCCGCCGCTGCTGAGGTGGAAGAGGCCGCCATAGACGCCCGGCGTCATCTCCGTGTAAGTGCCCCGGCCGCCGAAGCCCACCGGCGCCGAGTAGTTGCCGGGGTAGAGGGCCTTGTAGCCGGGGTCGGGCAGGGTGGGCGCCGGCTGCACCGGTCGGCCCTGGATGTAGCCCGCCGGGCAGCCGGGACTCGGGTTGAGGGTCTGCGGAACCGTGTTGGGATTGGTGGCGTAGCAGAGGAAGGTGGCGCTGGTGCAGTTGGAAGGCGTCCCCGCCGCGTAGCAGTTGCCGGCCACCTTCAGGTTGGGGTCGACGGCGGCGCAACCGTTGGAGTAGACGTCGCCGACGACGGTCAGGACGGCGCTCCCGGTCAGGACCACGGAGCTGCTGGAGCCGCCGCAGCCCGTGCTCAGCGTGAGGAGCGCCGGCTGCTGGCGCTGGTTGCCGACGATCGAGGTCGCGGTGGCCGAGATCGGGACCGTGATGGTGCCCGTGAAGAGCTGCATGAAGACCAGCGTGTGCTGGTGGGTGCCGGTGACCTGGAACTCGTAGCCGTTGAACTGGGTGTTGGTGGCCACGACGTTCAGCGACCAGCCGCCGTCCCAGGTCACGTTCTCGGTGTCCTGCTGAAGGTTGCCGCCCGGCCCCACGAAGGCAGTCGTGATCGTGTCTCCGGTGGGGGGGCCGTAGATGCGCAGGTTGCTGGTGAAGACGTTCTTGATCGAGGGCAGCGTCTTGCCGTAGAGATCCTGGTAGTTCTCGTGCCAGTCGCCTGCGGCCAGGGCGGCCGCGTCTACGGAGGCCTGCAGCTGGCGGCGGTCCATGTAGCTGAACCCGCTGTCCATCGCCAGGCCCAGCATCCCGAACAGCACCATCAGGACCAGCGCGATCAGCACCATCGCCTGACCGCTCTGCTTCAGGAGCCGGGACTCTCTAGTTGGAGTACTCGGCTCGGTAGATCGCATATGCGGTAATGACGAAGTTGTTGGCAACAACTTGCTGGATGATCGGGGTGATGGGCTGGAAGGTGTACCAGATGGTCACCTTGATCGGCTCGTTGCCGACCGCGGGCGTGATCGGGTTGCAGCTGGGCCCGGGGACCGGCGTCGTGCCCAGGCCGCCGCGGGGCCCGTTCGGCACCCCGTTCCCGGCCAGGGTGGGGTCGGTGATGAAGATCCAGCCCTGGTTGTAGGCGGGCTTCAGGGGCGACCCCTGCGGGCTGCCGCCGTTGGGGATGGGTCCGTTCGGGCAGGGGTTGGCCAGCGAGACCGCCTGGGCGTGCACCTGCACCGAGGCCTCGACGTCGGAGTCGGTCGGCCAGACGTGGGCGACGCCGTTGGGGTCGATGTAGTAGGAGGCGCGCACAGCGGTGCGGGCGCCTTCGTTGGTCGCCTGCATCAAGGTGATGTAGATGTAGAGCCCGCGCCCGAAGTCGACCACGCCGAAGATCAGCAGTAGCAGGACCGGCGCGATCAGGGAGAACTCGACCAGCGACTGCGAGCGCTGGCTGCGGAGGTGCCTGCGAAGCCACCAGATCATGGCCGGCCCTGGATCGTGAAGTGGGCGTTGACCGGGATCTGGATGAAGTTCCCGATCACGTTCTGCATGAAGCCTGTGATCAGGCCATAGGAAAGCAGGATCTGCACGTTGACGTCGCCCAGGCGCCAGTCGTTGTTGGCGGGGCGGCTCAGGAGGCTGCCGGTCTGGTAGCCGTCGGATCCGCGCGTATAGCAGGCGTACACGTTGGGCGCGTTGTAGGTGCCCGGATACGCGCTCGAGGGGTAGGGAGGATTGTTCTGGGTGTTGCCGTCCGTTCCGGCCAGGCAGTTGGGCTGCGCACGAAACGTGCCCGTCATGCCCGACCCGGCCAGGGCCTGGTTCACGGTCGTGATGACCTCGTTGTCGGACAGGTAGGTGTTGAGCCGGCTGGGGGTGTCGAACCAGGCCGCGTGGCGGGCGCCCTCCCGGGCCGCCCCCTGGATCGAGACTCCGAAGTAGAAAGCCCGCGAGAGGTCGAGCAGGCCCATCGCCAGCAGCAGCAGGACGATCGAGGACAGCGCGAACTCCACGGTCGCCTGGCCGAGGCGGCTGTGGGACTTTTGCCGGTCAGGACGCCGAGAGTGAAATAGATGCACTGATGAGGTTCGCTTAGGGCAACGGGATTATAGGTCCGTTATTGCGCCAACTCCCGAGGGCGCCGTGCGGGTCGCTCCAGGCTCGCGGAGGCGGTCAGTGCCGGCCGCCGACGAACTCCAGCGCCTCTCGCGCCAGGAGCGTCCAGTCCTCCTCGAAACCCGGCTCCAGGTCGAGCCACTCCTTCATCAGGCGCCCGTCGCGGCGAGGGTCGAAGGGCCGGCCGCGGCCGGCGGCGACCAGCTGGTCGACCCGGGCTCGGGGCAGCTTCACGACCAGCCTGGCCCGAGCGAGCATGGCGAAGATGCGACCGCCGCTCTTCAGGGCTCCGGATCCGAACTTCGGCGCCGTGCCGGCTCTGGGCGGGTCATGAGTCACGCGCGGCTCTTT
>DATGVT010000060.1:0-6004 GCA_035300005.1 Candidatus Acidiferrales bacterium | reverse complement strand
CTGCGCGAGAGGGCGATCAGAAAGGCTCCGATGATTGCCATCTCCAGGCCGAACAGGAACATCCAGTCCAAGAGCGCGGCAAAGGTTGTGCCGGCGTTAGGATCGACCCGGGTAACCGCGGTCACCTGGCCGCCGTTGATGGCGGGCACCAGGCGGATACCCAACAAAACATAAAAGACGCCTACAGCTCTCATCCACCATGCGAGCCCTCGCATCATTGATAAACCTCCAAAAACACAAAGTAAATGGACCGGTCGGTTTAATAAATGCCAGGCGGATCTCGGCTGCTCGGGCGCATCCCTTAGAGCCTTTTGAGTGAGGGCAAGAACATGTCGAGGAAGCGCTCGACCCGCTGAGGGAAATCTCTCCCGCCCGTCGTCTGCTCTGACAGCTCTTCGAAGCCGATGACAGCGCCGACGATCGCCTCGGCGGCGGCGTCCACGTCGACATCTGCCCTGACCTCACCATCGGCTTGAGCCTGGCTCAGCAGGTCGCGGGTGATGAGCACCGGGAGCCGGTTGGCCGAGGACATCTCTGCGCCGAGCTCAGGGTGGTTCATCAAATCGTGGCAGAGCTTCGGAATCGCCTTGACCGAGGGCTCCGTCGAGTTAAGCCGGGCCCGTTCGATGAACATCGAGCGCAGCTGTAGGAGCGCCGTCGGCGCGGCTTTGGCCCGGGCCATCAGGCGGGCGGCAGTCCTCTCCTGGAGGTCTTTGAAGACGGCCAGGGCGAGGGCCTCCTTGGAGCCGAAGTAGAAGTAAAAGGATCCCTTGGTGATCTTGTGGCGACCGATCAGCTGGTTGAGTGACGCGCCCCAGTAACCACGTTCGGCAAACACATGCGCTGCGGCATCCAGTATCTGCCGCTTGGTTTGCTCGCCTTTGGCCGTGGCCGGTGTCGGCACGCCGCCCAGTTTAGACCACCTGGTCTAATTTGTCAGGATCGTTGCGGTTGAGAATCCAGATTAGAGTCGGCCCCCGGACGGCTTCGAAATCCGCCTCAGGGCCTGCCCGCCGACCGCAATGGAGGATCTCAACCGTGGTGTTGATACGACGATTGTCAGTTTCGGGTCCAGGCTTCTCCCAACTTGTGCAGCGAGCCTGGTCCGCGCTGCCGAAGATCCGCGCTGTGCGGCAACCGTCGTTAGATCAAACCGCGTCTGGAACGCCATTTGGTCCCGTTTCGCGCCGACTGAGGGCCTGACTCGTAGTCAAAACCGCAGTTCTAAAATCGTCCAGGTGGCGACCCTTTTCAATATGCTGGGGCGGATGCTGCCGGAGCTGGAACGGGTTCCCCGCCTGGAGCTGGCCGTCACCCCCACGCCCCTGCAGGACACGCCTCGCCTGGCGGCGGCGATCGGGCTCGACCGCTTGCTGGTCAAGCGCGACGACAACACCGGGTTGGCGCTGGGCGGCAACAAAGCCCGCAAGCTCGAGTACCTGGTCGCCGAGGCGGCTCGCGCGGAAGCCGACATGCTGCTCACGATCGGCGCGGCGCAGTCCAACCACTGCCGCAGCACCGCGGCCGCGGCACGGGTGGCGGGGATGGATGCCCACTTCGTGTTCAACGGATCGCCGGTGGAGGAAGTCCAGGGCAACCTGATCCTGGACCGGCTCCTGGGCGCAACCTGGTCGTTCTCGCCCGACCGCCCGGCGGCGGAGCGCATGGCCGAGCTGGCGGCTGAGCTGCGCACGAAGGGCCGGCGGCCCTATGTGATTCCCGGCGGGGGAAGCAATGGCCTGGGCGCGCTGGGCTACGTGCGGTGCGCTCTAGAGCTGGCCCAGCAGCTTGGCGAGCGCGGCGAGCGGCCGCGCTACGTGGTGTGCGCCGGCGGCTCGTGCGGCACCTTGTCCGGGCTCACGCTGGGTCTGGCCCTGGCCGGCAGCCAAGCCCAGGTCGTGGGCGTCAGCATCTCCAACTCGATTCCAGACCGGGTCGCGCGTGCGCGCGAGATCATGGCCGAGTCCTGCGAGCACCTCGACCTTCCGCTGCCGGACGCTGCCCCGGAGATCTGGGGCGGGTACGTGGGTTCCGGGTACGGGATGCAAACCGAGCTCTCGAGGCGAGCCCTGGAGACCGCGGCCCGTACCGAGGGGCTGGTGCTGGATCCCGTCTACACGGCCAAGGCCTTCGGCGGGCTCATCGGCGAGGTCGCGGCCGGCCGCGTGAAGCGGGACGACCTGGTGGTCTTCGTCCACACAGGCGGCACGCCGGCGCTGTTCGCCGACCCGGAGCTGTACTGGCACCCCGACTGAGCGAGACCACCATGCCTTCCCGGCGCTAGCCGATCTGTTGGGGGGTCTGGGCCAGCGCCGGGTCCGGGTAGGCGAGCTCGATGTCGAGCATGAGGGTCAGCTCGTGGCTGGCCATGAGCCCCCAATCGAAGACCCGGTCCCAGGTGATCCCGAAGTCGCGCCGGTCGAGGACGACCTGCGAGCTGAAGCCCGCCCGCAGGCCCCAGGGATCGCTGACCACGCCATGAAAGGCGACCGGCAGGTCCAGGCTGCGGGTGACTCCGCGCAGGGTCAGGTCGCCCTTGACCAGGATGCCCTCACCCCGGGGCTCGATAGCCGTGCCCTTGAACGTGATCAGCGGGTGGCGCTCGGTGTCGAGCCAGGGCTCCGAACGCATGAACTCCTCCTGCCGCGCGTGTCCCGTGGTGACCGAAGCCGCGTCGATCTCAACCTCCAGCCGGGACCGCAGGGGCTCCTCCGGATCGACGGTCAGACCGCCCCTGACGGCTGGGAACTTCGCCCTCAGGTGCGCGACATCGAAGTGCCAGACGCTGATCATCACCTGGGAGTGAAGGGCATCGATCTGCCAGCTGCCGGGCCTCAGGGGAGCGAGGTTGGCCATCTACCTATGAGTAGTACCAGGATTGGCGTCGGAAAACTCCAAGCGATCGCAGGGGACGTGGATCGGTCACATCCCGTCGCTCAGATCCGTCATCTCAGTGACGAAGAAGCATTGGCACCTGAAGGAGGACACCCGTGAATCAAGGCATGCGCTTGCTGGTCTACCCCGTGAAGGACATGGCCAAGGCGAAGGCGCTCTACCGCGAGCTCCTGGGAGTGGAGCCGTATGCCGACATGGCGTACTACGTCGGCTTCAGGGCCGGCGACCTGGAGATCGGCCTCGATCCCAGAGGCAACTCCAAGGGGCCCCTCGCCTACTGGGAGGTCAAGGACATCAGGGCCAGCCTGCGCCAGCTGCTGGACGTCGGCGCCCAGGCTGACCAGGAAGTCAAGGACGTCGGCGGTGGCAAGCTGATCGCATCGGTGAAGGACGCGGACGGCAACTCGCTGGGGCTCATGCAGTCGCCGTAGAGGCGAAAGTGCGGACGGCGGCCTGAAGCCGCCGCCCGCCCTGGTGAGCTACTGCTCGAAGACTGCGAACTGCAGGTCGGTGCAGGTCGGATTGCAGACGCCGAAGGTGTGGATCTGCTGGCTCACGATGTCCGGCCGGGCGGGGCCGTGGTCGTGCACCACGAGGTGGATGTGAGCGGTCCGCGGCGCCAGCAGCCCGGGCCCGAAGAGGGCTCCCGAGGTGTCGCCGACGGCGAGGTGCCCGCCGAAGTCACCGGTTCCTGTCTCCCCGATGACGTGGCCGGCCGCGTACAGAACCGAAGCGCCCACCGACGGCACGAAGAGGTCGCTCCGCCCGCACTGGAAGGGGTGCCCGGGCGCCGGGCCGGAGCAGTTCTCGGGATGGTTGAAGACCACCCACCAGACGGTCACCGCGTCGCCCGGTGTCAGTTCCGCCGTCCGCAGCGTCATGCCCGCGCCGGTGTCGTTCGTGACCAGGCCGGCCTCTGCCCCGACGACGGCCGAACCGTCCGAAAAGAGGTGGACGTCGCTGGTCATCAGTCCGGCTGCAGCCTGGGCTGTGGACACCGACAGCAAGGCCGCCAACATTCCGACGAGAGCCGAAAATCCTTTCATCGCCTGAGACCTCCTTGCTTGGGCGGCGCTCGCCGCCCTTGCCGCGAGGCTAGGAGGCGTCAGGAACGGCTACATCCGGGCCTCGTACTGAGAACCGATACGGAATCTCGCGATCACCCCCGATCACCGCCCGGGCCGCGCACAGTGGTGACGCCCGACGCCTCCCACACCGAGTCGTCCCATTCGGCGCCTTCGGTCCCGGCTGCGCGATTGAACTCCTCGCCGATCTCGTCTGTGAAAGCCCCCATGGCCGCATGTGACTCCCAACGCTGGAGCAGCAACACTTCGTCGGGGTCGCCGTCCCGGCGCAGCAGCTGGGCTTCGATGAAGCCCGGCGCCGCCGGGCGCTCGAACAGCTCCTCGTAAGCCCGCCGGAACCGCTCCCAATCGGGGACCTTGATGCGCATCAGGACCGTCACCGCCATCTCATGTCCTCCCTCCAAGCTGCAGGTCGCGGGCCCGGCGCATGAGCTCCCGCTTCGACGCCAGCCCCAGCTTGGCGTAGGCGCTGGCGAGGTGTGACTCCACCGTCCGCTCGCTGATGAATAGCTTCTCGGCGATTTCGCGGGCGGTCAGCCCCTGGGCCGCGAGGACCGCGACCGAGCGCTCGCGCGGGGACAGTGCGGAAGCGCCGCGCAAGCCCGCCGCCGTCCGCCTGCCCACTGAGCCGAGACCGTCCAGGCGCAAGAGGACGCCCTCGACCCGCTGCGGGGAGGGCAGGCGCCGGTACCGGGCCAGGGCGCCGGTGAGGTCCTGGATGGCTCCGGCGGTGTCGGCCGACCCCGACCTCAGCCGGCCTCGGAGCTCCAGCGCCCGCGCCGCATAGAACTCAAACGGTGAATCCTCGAGCCGGCTGACCGCCTCGTCCGCGAGTCGCTCCGCCTCCCGCGCCAGGCCCCGGGCCAGAGCCGACTGCCCGCCGGCGATGGCCGCCAGGCCGGCAAACCAGGGCGGCGCCAGCGACCTCGCCAGCTCTTCGAGACGACCGGCGCCGGCGCTGGCCAGGTCCAGGTCGTGGGAGGCGACCGCGACCTCGACCAGCTCCAGGAGGGGGAAGGGAGCGATGGCGTCGGCGCCCATGCCTTCCAGGCGCCGGGCCGCCTCGGCGAAGAGGTCGCGGGCCGCCTCGGTCCGGCCGGTGGCGAGCTCGAGCACGCCGCACGCGTACCCGAACCAGTCGCTCATCCAGATGAAGTGGCCGTGGCCGACCCGCCGCCGGATGCGCCCGGCCAGCGTGGTCGCCTCCGGCAGCCGGCCCATCTCAGCCAGGCAGGCCACCGCCGTGGCCAGGGCCCAGACCTCGCGCATCGTCATCCCGGCGGCGCTCCAGGAACCGGCCATTCGCTGGGAATCGGCGGCCGCCTCCTCCCAGCGTCCGGCCAGCCACTTCACGAAGCCCTGGAACTCGAAGAGCTGCGCCTGGTGGAGGTCGGGGATCTCCCGGCCGATCTCTTCGTCCAAACGGATCGCCGCCTCGACCTGGCCCTGGAAAGCCTTCACCCAGGCCACCTGGCCGCCGTGCCAGGCAATCTGGCCCTGGTCGCCGAGTGAGCGGGCGATCACGAGCCCTTCAGCGAGAGAACGCTCGGCCAGCTCGAATTGGCCGGCCGCGGCGGCCGAGTGGCCCAGACTGCCCAGAACGTGCAGCTGGACCTCGCTGTCTCCCAGCCGCCGCGCCTTGTCGAGCGCCTCAGCCGCGAGCTTGACCTGAGCGCGAATGTCCCCTCCGATCCCGACGATCCAGCTCCGCTCGTTCAGCGCCTTGACCTGCAGCACCAGGTCGCCCGCCTGGGCGGCCAGCCGCTCGGCTTGATCTGCCGCGCGGGCCGCCTGCCGGAGGTCACCGGACCCGGCCGAGAGCAGGCTGGCCAGGCGGAGATGGACCCGCACGCGCGCGGCGATGTCGGGGCTGTCGGCCATCAGCTCCTCCAGCTCTCGCAGCGCGGGGACGCCGGCCCCGAAGTCGCCGCCCAGGTTGGCCTGCCAGGCCAGCTCGTCCAGGATGGCGATTCGCCGAGGGCGGTCGAGCGCGAGCGTGGCGGCGGCCTGCAGATGGCTCACGG
>DATGVT010000059.1:0-2825 GCA_035300005.1 Candidatus Acidiferrales bacterium | reverse complement strand
CGGGGGCTGGGTGGGCAGGGTTGGCTGGGTGGCCGGCGCCGGCTGGGTGAGCGGTTGGGGCTGGGTCGGGGGAGGCGGCGGCTGAGCCGGAAGCGAGTCCTCGGTCGGCACCGAGGGCTGCGCCGCCAGCGTCCGGGTGTCCAGCGCGGGCAGCGAGCTGGTCGGATGGCTGGGCTCCGTGACCGGCTCGGGCTCGGGCCACACGACCGCGGCGGCGGGCGGCTCGAATCCGAGCTCAGGCGCTTCCGGCGCCGGGACGGCGGATCCGGCCCCGGCGGGCGGTAAACCCGGCGCCGGGGGCGCCGGCGCGGCCGCGGAGGGGGGCGGCTCGGGCATCTCGACCACAAGCGGCGCCTCCTCGGCGGGAGAAGCGGGTTCGGCGGGCGACGCCGGCTCCGGCGCCGCCGGCTTCTCGTCCGGTCGCTTCAGAGGCACCAACCAGGATGGCTCGTTCTCGCCTGGGCTCATTCCTAGACCTCGGTCGTCAGCTCCGTGTATTCCTCCTCACTCATCAGGTCGTCGAGCTCGGAGGGATCGTCCAGCCGGACTCGGAGCAGCCACCCTGAATCGTAAGGCTCCGCGTTCACCAGATCCGGATGCTCGAGCACCTCGCCGTTGACCTCCACCACCTCGCCGTTGACCGGCGACTCCAGCGGGGTCGAAGCCTCCTCGGACTCGGCGTGCCCCATGCGCCGGGAGACCTTCAGGATATCGCCCAGATCCGGCAGATCGAGAGCGGTCAGCAATCCCATATGACCCTGGAGGTAGTCGGTCAATCCAGCACGGCGTCGGCGCCGTCCGCGCGCACCCAGACGTGGGCGGGGCTGAAGCGGAACCTGGACATGACCGACGGTATTTTGAGCGCGTCAGCGGCCGGCGCGAAACAGGACCACGTCGCCGTCCTGGACCAGGTAGTCGCGGCCCTCGAGCCGAAGCCGGCCGGCGGCCTTGAGCGCCTCCATGGAACCTGCCTCCACGAGCTCATCGACAGAAGTGACCTCGGCCTTGACGAACCTTCTCTCGAAGTCGGTGTGGACCTTGCCGGCGGCGGCCGCCGCCGGGATGTCCCGCTCCACCGGCCACGAGCGGGCCTCGTTCTCGCCGGCCGTGAAGAAGGTGATCAGGCCGCCCTCCCGCCAGACCCCCCTGGCCACCGCGTCCAGGCCAGAGACGTCGAGGCCGAAGCTCCGCCGGTACTCGTCCCGCTCGGCCGGATCCAGCTGGCTGAGCTCGAGCTCCAGGCGGGCACCCACCACCACCGGTTCGACCCCGGCCGCCTGCGCCGCGCGGCGCGCGGGCTCGCCGCCCCTCGGCAGCAGCTCGTCGCCGACGTTGGCCACCAGCACCTCGGGCTTCAAGGTCAGCAGGCTGAGCCGGCTCAGCCAGGCTCGCCGGGCCGGCTCCAGCTCCAGTCTCCGCAGCGAGCGACCGGAGTCGAGCGCTTCCCTGGCCGCCCGCAGCACCTCCAGCTCGGCGGCGCCCGCCGTCTTGCCCACGCGCGCGTCCTTCTCCAGGAGCTCGAGGCGGCGATCCACCACGGCCAGGTCGGCGACGGCCAGGTCCAGCGCCAGCTCCTCCACCTCGGCGGCCGGATCCGGGTCCGGGCCGAAGCCCCGCACCACCTTCAGCAGCACGTCCGCCTCCCGGGCGGCGCCCAGGCGCTGAGCCCGGCTGCCGGGCGGAGCGTCCACGAGGCGGACCTGCGCCGGCACCACCTTCTTAACCTTGACCGCGGCGGCGATGCGGTCCAGGCGTGGGTCGGGCACGTCGGCCATGCCGATCCCGTCGGCGGCCCTCCCGGCGGTGAGCGCGTTGAAGAGCGTGGTCTTGCCGGAGCCGGCCGCCCCGATCAGGGCGACGTTGACGGGCATTGGGCTGTGCTCGCTAGACCTGGTCCAGCTGGAAAGCCCGGTGCAGGGCCCGAACGCCGTCCTCGGCCCGGTCCCTCGCCACCAGGCAGGTGATCCGGATCTCGGCGGTGGAGATCATCTCGATGTTGATCCCCGCTTCGGCCAGGCTTCGGAACATGCGGGCGGCGATGCCTGGCGTGCCCAGCATGCCAGTGCCGACGATCGAGATCTTGGCGATGCCGCCGGCGGCCAGCACGTCGGCCGCCCCGATCTGCGCGGCCGCCTGGCGCACCAGGGGGACGGCCTGGTCGAGGTCGGACTCGGCGACCGTGAAGGTCAGGTCGGTGTGGCCCTCGTGGGAGACGTTCTGCACGATGACGTCGACCGAGATCCCCGCTTCGGCCAGCGGCTCGAAGATAGCCGCGGCGACTCCCGGGCGGTCGGACACGCCGAGCACCGTGATCTTGGCGACGTTGGTTTCGTGCGCGACGCCGCGCACCCGGTTGCGGTCTTCCAGCGGCAGGTCCCCGCCGATGATCGTACCGGCCCGCCGGTGGAATGACGAGCGCACGTGGATGGGCACGCCGTAGAGCTCTCCGATCTCGACCGCGCGGGGGTGCAGGACGCGCGCCCCCACGGCGGCCAGCTCCAGGATCTCCTCATAGAGGATCCGCTTCAGGAGCCGAGCCTCCGGCACCACCTGCGGGTCCGCGGTGAGGATGCCGTCCACGTCGGTGTAGATCTCGCAGAGCTCGGCGCCCAGCGCGGCCGCCAGGGCGACCGCGGTGGTGTCGGAGCCGCCGCGGCCGAGGGTGGTCACGTCGAGCTCCTCGGTCACGCCCTGGAAGCCGGCCACCACGGGGACCTTGCCCTCCTCCAGGGCGGCGCGGATCCGCCTCGGCTCGATGTCCTGGATGCGAGCCCGGCTGTGGTGGGAGCTGGTGCGGACGCCGGCCTGAAGGCCGGAGAGCGACA
>DATGVT010000058.1:0-3518 GCA_035300005.1 Candidatus Acidiferrales bacterium | reverse complement strand
AGCACCCGGGCCTGCCGGATGCGTGCACCCGAGGCCAGGAGCGGCTGCAGGAGGCCGGGGTGCTCGGCATCGGTGGTCACCACCTCGTGCTCGGGCTCCAGCCGGAGGCCGGTGACGACCAGGTTGCAGCCCTCGGTGGTGGAGGTCGTCAGCAGCAGGTTCTCCACCGGCACTCTGACCAGGGCGGCCAGCCTCTCGCCCAGCCGCGTCCACAGCGCGCCGGAAGCCTCCTGCGCCCTCGGCGAAGCCCGTCCCTCCGCCAGCGCTCGCTCCTCCACAACTCGCATCGCCTCCGCGGTGCGCCGGGAGAGCGGCCCCACCGAGCCGGCGTTCAGGTAAGCGCATCGGTCCAGCACCGGGAACCTCGAGCGGGCTTCGGCCGGTGTCATCAGCAGCAGTCTAGGTAGTGCACTAGACTCGGCGGGTGGTCGCGGTTCGCCCCCTGAACCTGGCGCGCGCCGGCGTGAACGAGCGCCTCCGCGACCTTGGGCTGCTCGCCGGCCTGGTGCTGTGGCTCGCCTACACGTACGCCTTCTGGACGCTGCGGGCCAGCCACCTGGTGCTCCCGCCCTGCGCCTTCTACACCATCACCGGCCACCCCTGCCCCTTCTGCGGCGGCACGCGTTCCTTCGCCTACATGTGGCAGGGCGACCTGGTCGACGCGGCGCGCATGTATCCGCTGGGCCCGGTCCTTTTCGGCGGCTCACTGGCGGCGGTGGCGGGGTTGGCTGGCGGGCTCCTGAGCGGCCGCACTCTGAACCTGAACCTCGCGTCCCTGCTGCACGGCCGGCTCCTGAAGGCCGGGTTGGCTCTGCTCGCCATCAGCTGGGCCTTGAAAGTCTTCTGGCTGGGAAACTGACCGCCGGCTAGTACACCAGCGCGCTCACGGCTCGCCGGCGATAGCGGCCAGGACGGCCGGATAGACCAGGTCGGTCCGCTGGGCGGGCTGGGCGGGGTCGATCAGGTCGTGCGGCAGGCCCTCCTCGCGTCGGAACTCCTGTGTCCGCACCTCCGCCCCGTGGCGCCGCCAGGTTTCGACCAGCACCCTGGTGAACCCGTTGTCGAGCCCCGGCTCATTGGCATTGGTGATGACGGCAAGGCCGTGGGTGCGAGGTGGCGCCTGCCGGGCCGCCCGCAGCACCCGCCCCGCGACCTCGAAGAGCGCCGCGTAGGCGTGGGTGGAGAAGCGGGGATAGCCGTGCGCCGGGGGCAGGGCGGCCTTCTGGCTGGAGTCCCACCAGACCCAGAGGTTGGGCAGCATCCGGGCGAGGCTCGCCAACGGGGGATGGAGCGGGCCCGGGATCCGCTGGAGCCCGAAGAGCGGCGCAATCAGCACCGCGCGCTCCAGGTCGTCGCGCCTCTGCGCCTGCCAGGCCGCCAGCACGCCGCCCAGCGAGAGGCCCGCCACCGTGACCCGGTCGCCCAGGCCGTGGGCCCCGTTGGTCGCCTGCTCGGCGGCCGCGATCAGGTGGTCGGCCTGCAGGCTTGCGATCTCACCTGTCAAGCGGTCCCGGTAGCCGTGCCTCGGATAGCGCGGGATGACCACGTTGAAGCCGCGTTCGAAGAGCTGCTCGCCCAGGCGCTCGAACTGCTTCGGGCAGTTGGTGAATCCGTGCAGGAGGACCACGGCCCGCTCGACCCGGCGGCCGTGGGTCAGGACCCGCGTCTGGCAGTCGGGGTTCACGTTGGGCCCGTCGAGGTCCTGGATCAGCCGCAGGATGCGGATCCCCTCGGCGTAGCCGGTCACGGCCGAGATCCTAAGCCGCGCCTCTACCATTGGCTTCGGATTGGACTTCGAGCTCACGCCCGAGCAGGCGGCCGTGCGCGACCTCTGCCGGGACTTCGCGCGGGAGGTGGTGGCGCCGGCCGCCCCGGAGCTCGACCGTGAGCACCGCTTCCCCTACGACATCGTCCGCCAGATGGGCGAGCTGGGGCTCTTCGGGCTCCCCTTCTCGGAGTCGGTGGGCGGCGCCGGCGGGGACTTCCTGGCCTACTGCCTGGCTGTGGAGGAGATCGCCCGCGCCGACGCCGGCACGGCGATCACGCTGGAGGCGGCGGTCTCCCTGGGCGCGGCGCCGATCCACGATTTCGGGAGCCCCCAGCAACAGGAGAGCCTGCTCCCCGACCTCCTGGCTGGGCGCCGGCTGTGGGCCTTCGGCCTGACCGAGCCCGAGGCCGGCTCGGATGCCGGCGCCACCCGCACGCGGGCGTTCCTGGAGGACGGCGAGTGGGTGATCACCGGCTCCAAGCAGTTCATCACCAACTCGGGGACGGACATCTCGGCCGGGGTCACCATCACGGCGGTGACCGGACGGCGGGACGGCGCCGCCCGCGGTGAGATCAGCGCCCTCTTGGTGCCGGCCGGCACGCCTGGCTACGAGGTGCTGCCTGCCTACCGGAAGCTCGGCTGGCACTCATCCGACACGCATCCGCTCAGCTTCGAGGGCTGCCGCGTGCCGGAGGCCAACCTGCTGGGCAAGCGAGGCGGCGGCTACGGGCAGTTCCTGCACACGCTCACGGGCGGCCGGATCGCGATCGCGGCGCTGTCCGTCGGGCTGGCCCAGGCCTGCCTGGACGCCTCCCTTGCCTACGCCAAGGAGCGCCGGGCTTTCGGCAAGCCGATCACCACCTTCCAGGCCATCCAGTTCAAGCTGGCCGACATGGCGACCGAGGTCGAGCTGGCCCGGACGATCACCCACCGGGCCGCGGCCACCTACCAGGTGGACACCAGCGGGCGCGACGTGCAGAGGCTGGCCGCCATGGCCAAGCTCTACAGCTCCGAGACCTCCAAACGGGCGGCCGACCAGGCGGTCCAGATCCACGGCGGCTATGGGTTCATCGAGGACTACCCGGTGGCGCGCTACTGGCGGGACGTCAAGATCAACGAGATCGGCGAGGGCACCTCCGAGGTCCAGAGGATGTTGATCGCCCGGGAGATCGGGGCGACCTAGGCCCCTCCCGAACCCGGCCCCGGAGGGCGGCTCGCCGGCGCCGGACTCCCCGCAGGCGGGGAGGGATCACATTGCCTACCGGTAGACGCCGTTGTGGCCGGTGCTGTACCTCCCCGCGTTGGGGAAGTAGCTCAGGCCGTGGGCACCCGGCCCCGCGTACACCCGGCCCAGCTCGCCGCCGGTTGCCGCGTTGACGATGATCACCCAGCCGTTGAATCGGCTCGTCATCCAGAGCTGGCTGCCGTCGGGGGACAGCTGCATCATGTCCGGGCTGCCGCCCACCTGCCAGTTGGCGCCCACCTGCCGGGTCGCGAAATCGATCACCGAGATGGTCCCCGCCAGCCGGTTGCTGACGAAGAGTGAGCGGGTGTCGCGCGAGATCTGGAGCCCGTGCGCGCCGCGGCCGGTGGGGATGAACTGGACCTCTCGCATAGCCTCGCCGTCGATCACGTGAACGCCGTTCTTACCCTGGTCGGACACGTAGAAGAGCCTGCCGTCCGGTGAGAGTTTGACGTCGATCGGGAGGCCGCCGGTCGAGACCGAGCCAACCAGCTCCATGCGCTCCGT
>DATGVT010000057.1:0-14965 GCA_035300005.1 Candidatus Acidiferrales bacterium | reverse complement strand
CTCGCCGCCGCCACCGCCGCCGCCCAGCCCGGTGACGTCCCCCCTGGCGCCCTCCGCGTTGGCATCGCCGTCGCAGCCCCCCCGGCCGAACCCGATCGCCCTGCTCTTCACGCCGCCCTTCATCGCCTTTCCGATCCTCTTCTTCGTGTCGATCCTGGTCGCCGCCGGGATGTGGGCGCGGGGACCGATCGCCGGCCTCTTCTACCGCCCGCCCGTGCTGCCGGAGGCGACCGTCACGCACCGCAGTCTCCGCCTGGACGAGCGTGCGCCGGACGGGGGAGTCCCCGGCGAGGCCGCTCAGCCAACCGAAGCGCCACCGCTTGAAGCAGCCGCACCCGAGCCCCCGCCAGAGGCCCCTCCGCCGGCGCCCCCGCCGGCCGACGAACCGCCCGACCTGCCCGAGCCCGGCGAATAGGAGCGCGGGTTTGACGCCCGCTCGAACGCCCCTAAACTGACTCGCCATCGAACCGCTGCTCTCCGTCCGCAATGTCAGCAAGCGGTTCGGCGGCATCGTGGCGCTCGACTCGGTCACTTTCGACGTGCCGGAAGGCGCCATCGTCGGTCTGATCGGACCCAACGGGGCCGGCAAGACGACGCTCTTCAACATCATCAGCGGGCTGTACCGGTTGGACTCGGGTGACCTGGTCTTCGACGGCGCCAGCCTGCTCGGGGTGGCGCCTTCGAAGATCGTCGTCCGGGGCATCGCGCGCACGTTCCAGAACGTCGAGCTCTGGTCCCGGATGACGGTCGTTGAAAACGTGCTCACCGGGTACCACAGCTGTTATCAGACCGACGGCTGGCACTTCCTGCGCGCCGGGCTCGGCCTGCCCGGGGCCTGGCGGCTGGAACGAGACGCGCGCCAGCGCGCTCGGGAGCTGATGGATTATCTGCGCATTCAGGACCTCGCCGACAGGGTGCCTCGGGGCCTTCCCTTCGGCACCCTGAAGACGATCGAGCTGGCGCGCGCACTGGTCTCGCGCCCGAAGCTGCTGCTCCTGGACGAACCGGCGGGCGGCCTCAACCACGACGAGGTCGGCGCGCTGGCCGCGCTCATGAAGCGGATCCCGGCCGACTTCAACCTCACGCTGCTCCTGGTCGAGCACCACATGAACCTGGTCATGCGGGTCAGCGACAGCGTCGTCGTGCTCGACTTCGGGCGCAAGATCGCCGAGGGCCCGCCGCGCCAGGTCCAGGCCGATCCCAAGGTCATCGAGGCCTACCTGGGCACGCAGGCCGATGGCGCTGCTTGAGCTGACCGGGGTCGAGGCGGGCTACGGTCCGGTCAAGGCGCTGCACGGTGTGTCGCTGAACGTGGAGCAGGGCTCGATCGTCGCCATCCTGGGTGCCAACGGGGCCGGCAAGACCACCACTTTGAGGGCGATCACCGGGATGGTGAAGTCTTCGGGGCGGATCGTCTTCGACGGTCGCGACATCACCCACTGGCGCACCGAAGACATCGCTCGGGCCGGGATCGCCCACGTGCCCGAGGGTCGCGGCACGCTGTCTCAAATGACGGTCTGGGAGAACCTCCAGATGGGTGCCTACACCCGCCGCGACGGCGACGGTGTGAAGACGGACCTCGACCGGGTGATGCGCTATTTCGGCTGGATCGGGGCTCGCAAACAGCAGCCCGCCGGCCTCCTGTCGGGCGGCGAGCAGCAGATGCTGGCGATCGCCCGCGCGCTCATGCAGCGCCCGCGCCTGCTGCTCTTGGACGAGCCATCGCTGGGACTGGCGCCCATCATCGTCCGCGAGATCTTCGAGATCGTGAAATCGATCAACCAGGAGCAGGGGCTGACCGTGCTGCTGGTCGAGCAGAACGCCAGCCTCGCGCTCCAGGCGGCGGCCAAGGCGTACGTTCTGGAGGCGGGCCAGGTGGCGGTGTCGGGAACCAGCGACGACCTGGAGCGGCACGAGTCGGTGCGCAAGTCGTACCTGGGCTACTGACGCCGTGCTCCTGCTGCAGGCCAACCTCGCCCAGGGCGTCATCCAGCAGATCGCCTTCGGCATCTCGACCGGCGCCATCTATGCCAGTCTCGCGCTGGCCCTGGTCCTGATCTACCGGGCGATGGACGTCGCCAACTTTGCCCAGGGCGAGCTGGCGATGTTCAGCACCTTCATCGCCTGGAGCATGATCAACTACTGGCACCTGCCGTACTTCGCCGTCCTGGTGCTGACGATCCTCATCTCGTTCGGCGCCGGGGTGGTGATCGAGCGCGTCATGATCAGGCGGTTCGAGGGGGCGCCGGTCCTCACGCTCGTGATCGTGACCCTTGGGCTTTTCTCGATCGTGAACGGCACCGCCGGCCTGATCTGGCAATACATCTTCAAGGCCATGGACAGCCCCTTCCCGCCCAACCCGATCGTGGTCGGAGGCGTCTTCATCGCCACCATCCAGGACGTCGGGGTGGTCGCGGTGACGTTGGCCGTCCTGGGCGTCATGTTCGTGTTCTTCAGGTTCACCAAGCTCGGGCTCGCAATGCGGGCGGCGTCGCTCTACCCGGAGACGAGCCGCCTGCTGGGAGTCCGAACCAGCTGGATGCTGGCCCTTGGCTGGGGCATGTCGGCGGCGGTTGGCGCCGTCTCCGGGATGATGGTCGCACCCATTGTCTTCCTGGACCCGAACATGATGCAGCCGGTGCTGCTTTTCGCCTTCGCCGGCGCCGTCCTGGGCGGCATCGAGAGCCCGGTCGGGGCGGTGGTGGGCAGCGTGATCGTGGGGGTCCTGCTAGCGCTTCTCGGCCGCTACGTACCCGGCGGGTTCAACCTGCGGACCTTCTTCGCCCTGGTCGTCATCGTCGGCGTCCTGCTCCTGCGGCCGTCCGGTCTTTTCGGGCGGGCCGAGGTGAGGCGGGTCTGATGCGCCTGGGCCGGATCCCGGTCGAGACCATCGGGGTGGGCGCCGTGCTGGCGGCGGTCCTGCTGGCGATCCCGCTGGTGACCGACCAGTTCTACACATTCCAGTTCGCCAACGTAGCCATCTTCGTCATCGCGCTGATCGGTCTCAACGTGCTGACCGGCTACAGCGGCCAGATCTCACTCGGCAACGGCGCCTTCATGGCTGTCGGCGGCTACACGACCGCGCTGCTGGCCAGGCGCTATTTCGCGGTCCCGTACTGGGTGACCGTCCCCCTCGGAGGCCTCCTGGCGGGATTCGCCGGCTACCTCTTCGGCCTCCCCGCCCTCCGCCTGCGCGGCATCTACCTGGCGCTGGCCACCTTCGCCCTGGCGCTCTCGCTGACGCCGGTGCTCAACAACTTCGACAGCTTCACGGGCGGTCACGCCGGCATCGTGCTCCACCCGGTCGCCCCGCCCACCTTCCTGGATCTGAGCCAGGAGCAGTGGCTCTACTTCGTCTGCTGGGCGATTGCGATCGGCCTTTACATCCCCGCCTGGCTGATGGTGCGCGCCCGGACGGGCCGGGCCTGGATGGCGGTCCGCGACAGCGAGACCGCCGCCATCGCGAGCGGCATCAGCCTTCCCTACTACAAGACCCTGGCCTTCGCGATCAGCGCGTTCTACGCCGGCATCGCGGGCTCGCTACAGGTGATCGCCAACAGCTACATCAACCCGGACGGATACGGGCTGGCGCTGAGCCTGCAGCTGCTGATCGGCATCGTCCTCGGCGGCCTCGGACTGACGTGGGGCCCCGTCTTCGGCGGATTGATCGTGGTCTGGCTCCCCTATCTGGCCGAGCGAGCGGGCGGGATCCACCTCGGCTCCCTCGTGATTCCCCAGAAGCCCGACATTGGCTTCGGAGTGCTCCTCATCCTGATCGTCTTCTTCGCGTCGAACGGGGTGGCCGGCCTCCTGGAACGCGGCGTCCGCCGCTACCGCGTCTGGCGGCGGGTCACGCGCGGCGTTCCGGCGGCGGCCGCCGCCGCGGAAGCCGAGATCGCACCGGTGGTGGGCGCCGAGGAATGAGCGCCGGCTGACATCGGGACTTGACGACCGCTCAGCCAGGTAGCAACCTGAGCCGTCAGCCGAATTCTCGCTAAACACGGAGGGGAAGTTAATTGATGGGCGGACTCATACCTCTACGCCGGTTGGCGCTGGGCGCCGCCATGGCGATCTTGGCCGTAGCCTGCGGCGCCCAACAGGGGACGACGGCGCAGACCGACGTGGGCGTCACCAAGGACGAGATCAAGATCGGAGCCACCTTCCCCGTGAGCGGCAGCGCGTCGGTCTACTACTCGGTCGCCAAGGGTGCCAACGCCTACTTCCAGTACGTCAACACCGAGAAGGGCGGCGTCAACGGCCGCAAGATCAACTTCGTCGTCAAGGACGACGGCTACCTACCCGCCAACACGCCGGCCAAGGCCCGCGAGCTGGTGCAGGAGGAGAAGGTCTTCCTGACCTACGGAGACCTGGGCACGCCGACCAACCTCGCCGTTCGCGACTACTACAACGAACAGAAGGTCCCGCAGCTGTTCGTCTTCACCGGGGCCAGCTTCTGGGGCGCGGACTACGACAAGTACCCCTGGACCCTGGGCTGGCAGCCCGACTACATCACCGAAGGCAAGATCTACTCGCCGTACATCCTCCAGAACTTCGCCAGCTCGAAGATCGCCATCCTCTACCAGAACGACGCCTACGGCCAGGACTACGTGACCGGCCTCAAGCGGGGGCTGGGTGACAAGTACAACAGCATGGTGGTGGCCACCGCCACCTACAACGCCGGCGACCCGCCCGACATGAAGTCGCAGGTGGCCAAGCTCAAGGACAGCGGGGCCGACCTCTTCTATGTGGTCTGCACGCCCACCTACGCCGCCAGCGCGGTGATCAACGCCTTCAACACCGGCTGGAAGCCCAAGATCATCATGAACAACGTCGCCGCCAGCGTCTCGACCTGGCGCAACGTCATCAAGCAGCTGGGCGGCAAGACGGCGGCGGTCGAGGGGATGATCAGCACCTCCTACCTGAAGGACCCCACCGACACCGCGCTCTACGGCAACGACGCGGGCGTCAAGCTCTTCCGCGACGTCATGACCAAGTACGGCAACGGCTGCCCGGCGGACGGCACCGACAGCTTCTGCGTGGCCGGCATGGCCAGCGCCTGGAGCCTGGTCGAGCTGCTCAAGTCGGCCGGCAACACCATGACCCGAAAGCACGTGATGGACCTCGCCTGCTGCTCGCTCAACCAGTCGGGCGACCCCTTGCTGCTGCCGGGGATGGTCGTGAAGACGACCAAGACCGACCACTTCCCCATCCAGCAGATGCAGCTGCAGAAGTGGACGGGTGACCACTGGACGCTGACCGGCAGTCTGATCGACGGTCGCGGCAAGTAGCCTTCTAGCAGCCACTTAACGGGGGGCCGGATGTGACCGGCCCCTTCGCGTTTCGTACCATGGCTCGGCGTTGATCCAGCGCCTGCGCCCCTACTGGCTGCACGCCTACCTCCTCACCTACACGCCGCTGCTGCTGCTGGCCGACTCGAAGCTCACCAGCGTCTGGCCCCAGCTCGGCCTGGGCCTCCTGACCTTCTTCGTGCTCTGGCTGTGCACGCGCTACGCGCCGCCCGAGCAGAGGCGCCAGGTCTGGCTCTGCGTGGTCGTGGCCACCGGCTTCGAGGTCTTCGGGTCTCTGGTCTGGGGGGTCTACCGCTACCGATTCCACAACCTCCCCCTCTTCGTCCCGCCCGGGCACGGGCTGGTCTACCTGTTCGGGCTGCTGGCGGGATCGCTGCCGGTCGTCCAGCGCCACGGCCGGCGGGTGGCCTGGGCGGTCCTCGGCATGGCCGTGGGCTGGGCCCTGGCCGGCCTGACGGTGCTCCCGCTGCTGACAGGCCGCCTGGACGTGCAGGGCGCCCTCTGCCTGCCCGTCTTCGCCTGGTTCGTGCTGCGCTCGCCGCGCTGGGCGCTGTTCGCGGCCATCTTCGTCGCCACCGGCGAGCTCGAGATCTTCGGCACCAGCTTCGGCAACTGGCTCTGGCTGCCGGCGGCCCCCTGGACCGGCTTCCCCTCCGGCAACCCGCCTTCGGTGATCGCGGGGGGCTACTGCGTGATCGACGGCTCGGTGCTGCTGGTGATGCGCGGCTTGCAGGCACTCTCGCGAGCGCGCCCGCAGCTGCTTCCGGCCCCTCAGGAGGCCTAGGCCGCGCTCTTGGTCCCCAAGCCTTGACTTCGCTCCCAGCTACTGCCGGAACTTTCTTTACATCTTCTGGTTAGAAGCAGCGAAGCATGGCTGTGGAGATGCGTTCTCTGCGCCTGGTCCTGGCAATCGCCAGCGCGGCCGGCCTGATGGCCATCGTGGGCGCGGCCGCCACCCCGCTGGAGACCGGCGGGCGCGCGCTCGACGTGCAGGGCAGGCCGGTGGCCGGGCTGCGCGCTGAGTTGGTCTCCGGCACGGGCGTCGTGTCACGGGCCTGGACCGACACCCGCGGTCGGTTCGGCCTCAGCGGCCTCCACCTGATGGGGACCTACCAGGTACGCATCCAGGGCACCGGCTTCCTGACTGCGATGGTGCCGGCCGGCACGGCGCAGACGGTGGTGGTCCACCGCCTGCCCAGCCTGGTCGGACGCGTGCTCGACGACACCGGGGCCGGCGTCGCCGGTGCCGGGCTGGAGCTAAGCCAGGCCGGCCGGCCCGGGATCATCTCGCTCGAGAGCGACGAGGACGGCTTCTTCTGGCTGCTGGGCCGGGCCGACCCGGGCAACTATCGGCTGACGGTCTCGGCCCGGGCTCACGACCCCTTCCGCGCCAACCTGGCGCTGGCCTCCGACCACACGCTGCAGGTGACCCCGGTGCTGCCGCGCGAGCTGGGCACGCTGACCCTCAGCAGCGACCCCAGCGGGGTCGCTCCGGTTCTCGACGGCCAGGCGCTGCCGGGCTGTGCGGCCACGCCCTGCACGGTTCCGCTCGCGGTCGGGAGCCACACGATCAGCCTGGAGACCGATCTCTACGTGCCCTGGTCACATGAGTTCAACCTGCGCCGCCACGACTCGATCAGCCTCTCAGCGGTGCTGGAGCGCAAAACCGGCCTCCTCGAGCTGTCAGGCCCGGCCGCGCCCGACGCCGAGCTGGACATCGACGGCTCCGCGGTCTACGCGTCCACGTGGAGCGGCCGCCTGCCCACCGGGACCCATCGGGTCGCCTATCGCGCCGGTGCCTACTGGCCGGCCCTGGCCAGCGTCGGCATCGACTGGAACCAGACCGCCACCCTGGGCCTGCGCCCGAGCGTGGTGGCCACCGATGCCTCCGGCTTCATCGGCGGTCTGGACGCCTATCTCTCGTCCCTGGGCGGGCAGTACGGGGTCTACCTGCAAGACCTGGGCTCCGGCCGCGAGCTCGGCTCCCGGGACCAGAACACCTTGATGGAGGCGGCCAGCGTGATCAAGCTGCCGGTCGCCCTCTTCACCTACCACCAGGCGGAGGCGCGCAAGATCAAGCTCGACGACCTGGTCACGCTCCAGGATTCCGACTTCATGGGCGGCACCGGTGTTCTCAACGGCACCGCCAAAAGCGGCGACAGGTACAGCTATCGTGACCTCCTCGCCTACCTGATCCAGCAGAGCGACAACACTGCCTGGATGGCGCTGCGACGCGTCCTGGAGGACGGCAAGATCGACGCCTTCTCGGCTTCCGTCGGGGCTCCCGACTGCCTCCAGGACGTGGACGGCTGCACGGCCCGGGAGGCGGGGCTGATGCTGGCCGGCCTCTACCGGGGAAGGATCCTCAATCGTGCGAACTCCGACGCGCTGCTCGGCCTGCTGGAGACGACCGTTTTCAACGACCGCATCAACTGGTACCTGAGCGGCTACACCATCGCCCACAAGGTGGGCATGGACGGAGGGGTGATCAACGACTCCGGGATCGTCTTCCTGGGCGGCCGGCCGTTCGTGATCTCGATGTTCACCTACACCGACGACCCGGCCAAGGGAACCCAGGCCATCCGGGACGTCGCCCGAGCCGCCGCTTACTACTTTGGGGCTCGTTGAGCTGGAAAGCGGCTGACCACATCCCCTCCCTCCCCTCCCCAACGGGGGAGGGACGTCGGGGTTAGCCCCGGTAGTCGGAGGGCGGCCCGGGCGGGAGGTAGGGCGCCGGGTTGACCGGCTGCTGGTTGATCCGCAGCTCGAAGTGCAGGTGGGGGCCCGTCGAGTTGCCGCTTGAGCCCTCCTTGCCGATCACGGTGCCCTGCGTCACCGTGTCGCCGGGCCGGACGGTGGCCAGGCTCAGGTGCCCGTAGAGGGTGGTCAGCCCGCCCGAGTGCGCCAGCACCACGTAGTTCCCGTAGGCGGTGTACCCGCTGCCGACCATGGCCACCACCCCGTCGTCCGCCGCCAGCACGTTGCTGCCGTAGGGCGCCACCAGGTCGATCCCGGTGTGGAAGTGGGGGTAGCCGCCGTAGGGCGGCTCGAACCAGTAGGTGCTGGGCCCGTAGGGCTGGCTGATGGTCGCCTGCGGCTCCGGCCAGATGAAGCGGTAGCGCGTGGAATGCCCGGCCGAGGCCGTGATGGCGACCGGGTGGCTCTGCTGCCAGAGCCGGTACTGGTCCCAGACCGCCTGCATGGCGGCGGCGATGATCTGCTCCTGCTCGGCCTGCAGCATGTCCGCGATCTGCTGCGCGAGCTGGCTCGACTGCTGCGCCAGGACCGCCATCTCGTAGCGGGTCTCGTCGATCTTGTCCTGGAGCTGCTGGCGCGCCTTCTCCTGCCGCCTCTGCAGCTCCTGCAGCTGCGCCAGGCTGGCCCGCAGCTCGGCCCGTAGCCTCAGTTGCTCCTCGCGCAGCACCTCCTGCTTGGCCAGGTCCGCGTCCAGCCGGCCCAGGTCGTCGTAGAGGCGGGCCTTGACATCCCTGGCCCGCTGGCCGGCCGAGTTCAGGTCCGCGATCCGCGTCATCAGGTCGGAGAGCGTGGGGGCCTGAGCCAGCATCACCAGGACCGAGCTCGGCTGCACGTAGATGGAGCGCGCGAGCGACTTCAGCTGCGCTCGCTCCACCTCCACGCGATGGCGGGTGGCGGCGATCTCGGAGTCCAGAGCCGAGATCTTGTCCTCCAGCTCGGCGAGGCGGGCCTCGGCGGCGCTGATCCGCTGCCGGAGGTCGGCCTGCTGGTTGGCGTTCTCCCGCAGCGACTGATCCAGCTCGTCCTGGGCCGCCAGCGCCTGGGCCAGGTTGTTCCCGAGCTGCATGCGGACCTGCTCGATCAGCTGCCGGCGGGCCTGGGCCTGGGCGGTGCTGTCGTCGGCCGCGGCCGGCTGCGCCGTCAGGAGCAGAGAGGCTACCGCGGCCGCCAGCGCGAGAGCCCGTTTCACTCTCATGCCTCCAGGTGCCTCCGGAGGCCGACCAGGGAGGAGCCGGAGCCGAGCAGGAGCCCGACCAGGAACACCAGCGCACCAGCGCCGACCGCGACCTGCACGCTGACGCCGGGAGCGACCTGCGCGTAGCTGCCGGCCCCGGCGGCGATGGCGCCCAGACCCAGCCCGAGCGTGATCAGTCCCGCCAGGGCACCGGCCAGGGAGCCGGTCAGGGCACCCTCGATGACGAAGGGACCGCGCACCATCCAGCGCGGGGCGCCCACCAGCTGCATGATCGAGACCTCGTCGCGCCGGGCGGCGATCGCGGCCCGGATGCTGTTGCTGGTCACGCTGACGGCCACGAACCCGAGCAGGGTCAGGAAAGCCGCCCCGGCGACCGCCAGGCCCAGCAGCAGCTGCTGGATCCGCTGGTAGGTGTAGGGGTCATAGGAGGTCGGATAGGAGGCGTCGACGCCGTCGATGAAGCGCACCGACTGGTCCACCCCGGCCATGTCCTCGATCCGCTTCACGCGCACGTCCAGGCTGGCCGGGAAGGGGTTGGATTCGGTCGCGTCCGCCAGGTCGGGCAGGCCAGGCCGCTTCTGGGCCCTGGCCAGCGCCTCCTCCTTGCTGACATAGGTCACCGACACCACCCGCGGGTCGTCGCGCAGGCCCAGCATCAGCCCATCCACGTCGGCCGGGGCCGCGTCATCGGCCAGGTAGACGTGCAGGAGGGAGGCTTCGCGCGCCTGCTGCTGCGCCAGGTTGGTGAGCGCGAAGCCGGCCACGCCGACCAGCCCCACCAGCATCAGGAGCAGAGTCATCGAGCCCAGCGCCGGGGCCGACGTGCCCAGGTTGCGGGCCCAGCTGCGGAGGGCGCCCTTGAAGAGGTAGCGGAAGGCGTTGCGCGCCACGATGAACACGATCCGCCGGCGCGGGAAGCGGCCCTTCACGACCACGCCAGCCACGCGAGCCTCCCCGAGCTGCCGGCGGGCTGGTCGCGCACCAGCCGCCCCTCGACCAGAGTCAGGATCCGGCGCTGCAGGCGGCGCACGATCTCGACGTTGTGCGTGGCCACCAGGACCGCGGTGCCGAAGGCGGCCACGTCCTCGAGCAGGTCGGCGATCTGCCAGGCCGTCTCCAGGTCCAGGTTGCCGGTCGGCTCGTCGGCGATCAGCAGCGCCGGCTGGCTGACCACCGCGCGCGCGATCGCCACCCGCTGCTGCTGGCCGCCCGACAGCTGGCCCGGAAATGACGCGGCCCGATCGCCCAGGCCGACCGCTTCCAGCGCGTCCAGAGCGCGGTCGGCGGCCTCCTCGTCCGAAACCTTGAGGTCCGCGACCTGCAGCGCGAAGGCCACGTTCTCGAGCGCGGTCAGCCGCGGCAGCAGCTTGAAGTCCTGGAAAACCACGCCCACCCGGCGGCGCAGCTCAGCCAGCCGCTGAGGCGGCAGCGAGTGGGCGGGCAGCCCGTCGACCCAGACCTTGCCCTGGGTCGGCCTCACCTCGCGGTTGATCAGCTTCAGGAGCGTGGTCTTGCCGGCGCCGCTGGGCCCGACCAGGAAGACCAGCTCGCCCGGCTCGATGCAGAGATAGACGTCGCCCAGGGCGACTCGTTCCCCGTATCGATGCGTGACCCCCACGAACTCGACCAGCGGCTGCAACTCGAAAGACCATAACGGTGGACCGAGCCCTAGTCCGGTGCCGCCTGCGTAAAGCGCTGTAAGTTTTCGTGAAAGCGATTCGGCGACAATCCTTGACCTGAGAACCACGCGACGGCGCCTCAGCCCGACCGCGACGCTCGCCCTCGTCTGGCTGGTCGCCTTCAACCTGCGCTCGGTCATCCTGGCCGTGCCGCCCGTGCTGCCGGCCATCCGCAGCGACCTCCACCTCAGCTTTGCGCTGGCCGGCGCCGTCAGCGCCCTGCCGGTGCTCTGCCTGGGCGCGGCGGCGCTGCCGGGTGCGGTCCTGGCCAACCGCTTCGGCGCCCGGCGCCTGCTGCTGGCTGCCTCGGTCGGGCTCGGACTCGGCGCACTCGTGCGCCTGCTGCCGCCCCAGCCCGCGGGCTTGATCGCGGGCACGCTGCTGCTCTCGATCTGCGTCGCCGCCGCCCAGCCGGGTGCCGCGCAGCTGGTGCGGGCGTGGTTTCCGAGCGCGGTGCAGCGGGCGGCCACCATCTACTCCAACGGCCTCACGGTCGGGGGCCTGGCCGGCGCCACCCTGACGGCGCCGCTGGCCCTGCTGGCCGGCTGGCGCGGCACCTTCGTGACCTGGGCGCTGCCGGCCCTGGCCACCGCCGCGCTCTGGTTCTGGCTGGCTCCCGGTCGCGAGGGCCACGAGTCCCAGCCGAGCGGGCTCCTCCGGCTGGCGCGCAACCCCGAGGTCTGGCGGGCGGCCGGCTTGTTCGGCGCCCAGAGCGTCTGCTACTTCACGGCGGCGACCTGGGTGCCGTTCCTTCTGCAGAGCTCGGGGCCGGGCTACGTCGCCCTGGTGCTCTTCTCGATGAACGTCCTGGCGGTGCCGCTGACCGTGCTGCTGGCGGCCGTGCGCCGGCCCTACGCTACCTCGCCCGCCTTCTACGTCGCCGCCGGCCTGCTGACGGCCACCGGCACGGCGGGGCTGATGCTGGGCCTGGCTCCCCTGGCCTGGCTGTTCGGCGCCAGCATCGGGCTGGGCACCAGCCTGACCTTCGCGGGGGCGATGGCGCTGCCGCCGGTGCTGGCCGGCACCGAGACCGAGGTCGCCGGCTATTCGGCTTTCATGTACGGGGCCGGCTACCTGGTGTCCTTCATCGGGCCGCTGCTGGGGGGCTTGCTGGTGGATGCGACCGATTCCTTCGTGGCCCCGTTCTGGGCGGTGCTGGTGGGGGCGCTGGCGATGCTGGCGCTGGGAGCGACGATGTCACGCCGTGGGCGAGCCGCCTAGCCCTGCTGGCGGAGCTCCACCCGGCGGATCTTGCCCGAAATCGTCTTCGGCAGCTCGCTCACGAACTCGATCTCGCGCGGGTACTTGTAGGGTGCGGTGACCCTCTTGACGTGCTCCTGCAGCTCCAGAGTCAGCTTCTCGGAGCCCTCGTGCCCGGGCGCCAGGATCACGAACGCCTTGACGATGGTGCCGCGCATGGGATCGCCCTTGCCCACCACCGCCGCCTCCGCCACCGCCGCGTGCTCGATCAGCGCGCTCTCCACCTCGAAAGGTCCGATCCGGTAGCCGGCGCTGATGATGACGTCGTCGGCGCGGCCCACGAACCAGAAGTAGCCGTCGCGGTCCACGTAGGCGCGATCGCCGGTGACGTACCAGTCTCCGCGCTGGCTGGCCCCGGTGGCGGCCGGGTTCCGCCAGTACTCCTGGAAAAGCCCGACCGGGCGCCGCGGCCGGAAACGCACCGCGATGTCGCCCTCCCTGTCCGGCTCGAGCAGCTGGCCCTCCTCGTCGACGACCGCCACCGACATCCCCGGCGAGGGCTTGCCCATGGAGCCCGGCCGCACCTCCAGCGGCGGGAAGTTGCCGCAGAGCAGCACAGTCTCGGTCTGGCCGTAGCCGTCGCGGATCTTGAGGCCGGTGCCCCGCTCCCAGGTCTCGATCACCTCCGGGTTCAGCGGCTCGCCCGCGCCCACACACCAGCGCAGGCTGGTCTTGTATTTCGAGAGGTCTTCGAGGACCAGCATCCGGTACGCCGTCGGCGGCGCGCAGAAGGTGGTGATCGGGTAGTGCTCGAGCAGCTGCAGGGTCTCCGCGGCGCTGAACTTGCCGCGCGCATCCTGCACGAAGAGGGCGGCACCCAGGTTCCAGGGTCCGAAGAAGCTCGACCAGGCGGCCTTAGCCCAGCCCGTCTCCGAGAGGTTCAGGTGCAGGTCGGTGGGCCGCAGGTCGAGCCAGAAGCGGCCCGTGATCTGGTGCCCGATCGGATAGGAGGCGTGGGTGTGCAGCACCATCTTCGGGTTGCCGACCGTCCCCGACGTGAAGTAGACGAGGCAGGGATCCGACGAGCGCGTGGCCACCTCACGGTAGGCGCCGTCCGCCGCGGCCATCTCCTTCTCGTAGGAGAGCCAGCCGTCGCGCTCGCCACCGGCGACGATCAGAGTCTTCAGGCTCGGGCAGTCGGCCCGCACCTGGTCCACTTTGGCCGCATCGTCGGCATCGGTGACGTACGCGACCCCCTCGGCCAGATTGGTCCGGTACTGGATGTCCTTCGGCGTCAGCAGCACGGTCCCCGGCACCGCCACCGCGCCCGCCTTCATGCAGCCCAGGAGCACCTCCCACCAGGCCACCACCCGGGGCAGCTGCACGAGGACGCGGTCACCGGGCTGGACGCCCTGCCGCTGGAGGACCTGGGCGAAGCGGTCGGACCGCTCGGCGAACTCTCTGAAGGTGACGCGCCGCTCTGAGCCATCCGGTCCGACCCAGAGCATGGCCAGCTTGTCGCGGTCCTGGGCCCAGCGCCCGATCACCTCGCGGGCAAAGTTGAACCGCTCCGGCACCTGCAGCCTGAAGGTGCGAACGGTCTCTTCGTAGTCGGTCATGTGGTGGGTTGCCGGCCTGGTGGCCACTAGACCCCCAGCTCGACGCTGGCGCTGCCGAGAGTCGTCTTCCCGCCTTCCGGATCTTCGCCCCAGACCTCGACCTCCACCTGGCGCCCGTCCACCCGCTTCACGACCCCGCGGCAGCGGTAGGGATGGCCTGGCTGGTCGAGCCCGCGATAGCTGACCTCGAAGGTCCGAAGCCGTGCCTTCGGCCCCATCCAGTCGGTGATCAGCTGGCCCAGGAAGGCCGCTTTCAGCAGCCCGTGCAGGATCACGCCGGGAAGGCCGACCGACCTGGCGTAGTCCTGGTCGTAGTGGATCTCGTAGAAGTCGCCCTGCGCGCCCGCGTACTGCACGAGCTGGCGCGTCGTCGGCTGCTTCACCAGCTCCGGCAGCTCGGCACCGACCTGCACCCTCACCGGCGGATGCGGGTCCCGCGGATGCTGGCCACCGTCGCTCCCTTCGGGTCCGTGAAGACGGTCTCGGTGACGAGGAACAGCATCGATCCCGACTTACCCTGCTTCTCGTAAGCGTCGACCAGCCGGGTGCGCGCCGTGATCTGATCGCCCGGCCGGACCGGCCTCGCATATTCGAAAGCGTCCCCGCCGTTCAGCCAGCCCTGGCCGTACTCGAGGGCCTCGGCGACTCGAGGCAGCTCGGCTCCCATCGCGGCCAGAAACGTGGGCGGGGCCTCCTCCCGCCAGCGCGGGTTGGGGTCGCCGATCGCTTCGCACCAGCGGCGCAGGTGGCCGGCCTCCACGGTCATCGTCACCGGCGCGCTCACCTCGCCGATCCGCGCCCGAACCTTTTCGACGACGTCCGTCGCAGTCACTTAGCGGCCGCGGGGCAGCCCGAGCACGCGCTCGGCGATGATGTTGCGCTGGATCTCGGAGGAGCCGGCGTAGATGGTCTCCGCCTGCGACCACAGCCAGCCGTACTGCCACCGCCCTGCCTCCAGCGCCCAGGGCGAGTCGGGGTCGAGGGCGCCGTACGGCCCCTGCACGGCGATGGCGGTCTCCTGCAGCCGCTTGTCCATCTCGCTCCAGTAGAGCTTGGTCAGGCTCGCCTCGGGTCCGGGCGCTCCTGCCGGCCGGGACAGCGCGCGCAGCCCGTTGAGGCGGAAGACCTGCGCTTCGATGAAGGCCTGCGCCACCCGCTGGCGCACGCTGGGGTCGCCGCCCGCGCCGCGCGAACGCGCCAGCACGG